>QKFK01000275.1 GCA_003252195.1 Rhodospirillales bacterium | reverse complement strand
CTTATGAAGCAAAGAACAAACAAGATAAGCCATGGATATAATTTAATCTGACAAAATAAGGTTTTGGTATGAGTGAAAAAAAACTTGATATAATGGACACAACTCTGCGTGATGGTGAGCAAACTAACGGTATCTCATTTAGCGGAGAAGAAAAGCTAATTATCGCCCAGCATTTGCTTTCTGAGTTAGGGGTAAATAGGGTTGAGGTAACTAGTTGTTACGTTAGTGAAGAAGAACAAAAAACTCTTACCAAAATCATGTTTTGGGCTAAAGAAAATGGCTTTGAAAATAATGTAGAGGTTTTATCTTTCTGCGATAAAAAACGCTCGATTGATTGGCTTGTCCCAACGGGTTGCAAAAGGATAAATCTTTTAACTAAAGGCTCAGAGCATCATTGTAAAGTTCAGCTCAAAAAGACATTGACCGAGCATTTGGTGGATGTGAAAGAAACCGTTTCTTATGCAAAAGAAAAAGGCATTTCTTGTAATGTCTATTTAGAAGATTGGTCAAATGGAATAAAGAACTCACCTGATTATGTGTGGGCGATGCTAGATGCTTATAAGGATATGGGTTTTGATAAAATATTGCTCCCTGATACTTTAGGCGTTTTAGCACCAGATGATACTTATCGTTTGGTTAAAGAAACTGTAGATAGATACCCAGAGCTTAAGTTTGAATTCCACCCACATAATGACTATGGTATGGCTGTGGCTAATTCACTTGCAGCGGTTAAGGCTGGTGTGAGTGGCGTGCATGTAACTATCAATGGTCTGGGTGAGCGTACAGGCAATGCTAACCTTGCTCAAGTGGTGGCAACCGTGCATGACCATACTGATATTAAAACCGATATTGATGAGAAAAAACTAATTGGGGCTTCTAAATTAGTGGAGACTTTTTCTGGTCGCAGAATAACGGCTAATGAGCCGATTGTGGGCACAGATGTGTTTACCCAAACTGCGGGTATTCATGCCGATGGTGATAAAAAAGGGAATCTATATGAGAGCAGATTGACCCCTGCCAGATTTGCTAGAGATAGAAAATACGCACTTGGCAAATTATCTGGCAAAAGTAACTTGGAGCTTAATCTTAAAAAGCTCAATATGAGCCTAACCCCTGAACAACAATCTCAATTGCTAAGCAAAATTGTTAAGCTTGGCGATATGAAAAAGAATGTTACGGCAGAAGACTTGCCATTCTTGGTGGCTGATATTTTAGGTCAAGCCAAAAGCCATAGTTTCAAAGTGATTGGTTGCGTGATTACATCTACAATTACCATGAAGCCAACCGCTAATGTGAATGTGGAATATAATGGTGAAATTTATGAAGCAGTATCTAGTGGTAACGGTGGTTATGATGCCTTTATGAATTCTCTTAAAATAATCGCAAAGCAAGTTGGAATTAGAGTTCCTCATTTGGTGGATTTTGAAATCCGCATCCCGCCAGGGGGTAAAACCAATGCTTTGGTTGAGGCTATTATTACATGGGAAGATGGCCGCATTACTCATGCCGTATCAAGTGACCAAGTAATCGCCGCGATTAAGGCAACCGAGCGTATGATGAACATGATTGTTGACGAAACATCTGACGATACAGAGGTTGCTTAGATTAAAATTAAAGTAAAAAAACAGATGATTTGATTTGTCATCTGTTTTTTTTGCGTTTAGCGGGTTAATTGTTTGGATTATTCTTTATGTAAAAGATAAGAAGAATTAACCGACATCTCATCTGATGGAGCGTAGCTCATAAGCTTATATGGTGCGTAATCATCTGGGTTGATGTCGTCGTAGAACAATTGAGATAAACCATCAGCACCACGCACCGATATATAAGGCACGTTATCTTTAACTAATTTATTCATAACATCTTTTTTGCAATCTATCATGCTTGCAATAAACACGATGTCATATTTTGAATAATCAGCATCTTGAGCACATACGTTTATTGCTTTAACTGGTATACCAAGTTTTTCAATCAGGTCCGTTGACTTTTTAACCGCATTAGGACAACAATCGATTAAATCAATCATTATTCCATGTTTTTGCGAGAGTAATATTGCGGTGAGGGGTAACGGACCTGAGCCTGCAAAAGCCACTCTTGGCTTTAGTTTGTTTTGACCACAAGATAATAAATTGCCAACTTCACAATCAAATAAAGCATGCTCCTTATCTGTTATATGGTCATATTGAGCATGGTAAATAAAATCAGTTAAATCAGGAGTGTTCTTTTGTTTTAGAAAATAATCATTCCAAAAATTTTCCATTTGATATTCGGCATTTTGAGCCAAATTTTTAATGCTGTTTCTAATTGATTTTATATATGCATCAGACATTATTGCTTTGGCATCATCTAAGTTAGAATTAATCTCCATGGCAGTTCCGACGAGGAATGATAGTGCATTGTTAATTTTAGGGTTGTTTGGGCTTAAATCAGTTTCATCTTTAACCTTGTGATAGGCTTGAATGATTTCTTTAATTTTATTGTCCAGATAGCCTTTTTTTGCATCTTGTGCGTTGTGGTTCATATGCTCTAATTTTAACATTTGCACTAATCCTTTTATTTTTATGTTGCATCTGATACTGAGAATCATTATCATTATCAATATAGCAAGTCAATCAAAATTTATAAAAAAATAAAAGGCCGCAGAAATGAAAGAAACTTACGAGAAACTCGCAGTTATCAGAGCTAAAGATATGATCTCTTTACCATCAGAGACGCCATATGATTTGCAAGAATCCAAACGTAAAGAAAAGTTCAAATTCTGCGAAGAAGTGTTGGATTATTTAGAAGATTCTTTTTTAGGACTTGGGGCAAAAACCCAGAGATTTGTTTTTGAAGGTAGTCATGATAAATGGGCATACCCTGTGCCTAACTTATATTCTGAGGTTCATATTGGTGATACAAGTGCCAAAGATACTAAATTTATATGTTATATGGGGCATATTGATGTAGTTCCGGTTGGTGATGAAAATTTATGGAAGCACAAACCCTTTTCAGGCAAAGAGCAGGATGGATATGTTTGGGGGCGTGGGGCTACTGATATGAAAGGTAGCGTTGCCTCATGGTCGAGTGCGGTAGAAGAAATCGTGCGTGAAAAAGATGTGGGGACGAATTTAATTATAGGTTCAATTATCACTGCTGATGAAGAATGGGCGGGGATTAATGGGACTGATAAAGTTTTGCAATGGATGGCATCGCAGGGGAGGAAACCAGATTCATTTATAGTAGGGGAGCCATCATCTGCTGATTATTTGGGATCGCATATTAAGGTTGGTAGGCGTGGTTCGTTAGGTGGTTATTTAACCGCTAAAGGTGTGCAGGGGCACAGAGCATATGACGATTTGTATAATAACCCCAATAGGGCATTAGCTTATGCTATGACGATATTAAATGCCAAAAGATGGAAAGATGGTAACAAATATTTTCCCAATACTACTTTTGAAAATGTGGCAACAAAATCTGGCGATTTTAACGCAAGTGCAATTATTCCAGAAGAAGCAAAAGCTTTGTGGAATATTCGCTTTACCTCAAAGCAAGATAAATTTGCTTTAGCCAAAGAGGTTGAGGAAGCTATTAAAAACCCACCAGCATGGCTTAAAAAACACCCAGATTATGCCAAGCTAGCAAATGTAACTATTCAAGCTAATTTAGATACGGCATCTATGCCGTATTATAGTGAGCCCAAAGGTCTCGCTTTGTCTGCAAAAAAGGCTATTAATGATATTTTACGCCTAGATGCAGCCTTTGACGGTAGCGGGGGAACTACTGATGGAAGGTTTGTGCAAAAATACTTCCCTCATGCTCAAATAATCGAGCTAGGAGTGCCTGAAAACGGCGGTGTCATTAAAGGTGTGGCTCCAAGTGATTACAAAAAACGCGGAGGCATGCACCAAATTGATGAACGTGTTTCAGTTGAGGATTTGCAAAAACTTCAAAATTTATATGTGAGTACCGTAAAGAACTATGTAACTAAAAAAGGACGGTAAA
>QKFK01000032.1 GCA_003252195.1 Rhodospirillales bacterium | reverse complement strand
AATAAAATAAGTACAACGTTGCCATATTTTTCTTCTATACTATAGGCAAATATAATTGCATTTATTACAAAATTAGGTAGGAATGCCACCATTCCTAGAACCTTATAAAATCCAACCTCATCGTTACTTAAAAAACCAAAACATATTGTTAAAGCAAGAAATATAACCGTGCAAGAACCACTATAACCACATCTAGTTTCTTTACTCATAAAGATAGATGGCAATAGGAAAAGCAGTCCACCTAACAATACCCCACCAATTATAATTAACAACATACAAATCACCTCTCAAAGATAGACCAACACCAGCGCAAACAGCTGATAGATTTACAAAAACCAGCCAAAACACTTATTAAAATTTATATTAAAAGAAAATCCTCACACCCTCTTTTTGAAATATCATAAATCTATATCACAAAGCCTTGATAGTTACAACTTATGCAAATTTGTATAAGTAATATACCTGATAATATTTCACCAACCAATTCCCAACGCTACGAGCTGAATAATCTTACGTTATCACCATAAAAAAACCGCCCCAATTAGGAGCGGTTTTTATTAATATATTTGCTTATTTTTTAAGCCCTCTTTTTTTAGAAAGAACTTCAAAAATTGGCTTTAACTTAGCATCTTGTGACATCTCTGCAATTGAGCATGGAAGTCTATAACGCCAGTTAGGTTGAACATCGTTAGTTGTTCCTGGAAGGTTAATCATCTCTTCGCAATCGATTAAGTCTGTAGGGTTAAGCACAACCATACAGCTACCAGATGATGCTAAGAAATTGATTGCAGCTAGCGCTAAATTATTAGGCAAGGCAAGTCCGTTCTTTTCAGCTTCTGTAAGTGCAGATGCATCAAAGTTAACATCTTTACCTTCAATAAGTTTAGATAGGCCATCTCTTTCCATCTTACGAGCTTCTACAATTTCATCTCTTTGAGCATCGTTTAGATATCTGCCTCTTTCTTCTGAAATTTTGATATCAGTTCCCTTCCAATATGCGGCTAAAGGAGGGAAGTCATGTGAACATATCATTGAAGCTGAGCAATATGGATATGAGTTTTTATCAGCATAGTGACGATACCAAACTTGAGACGAAATGATGTTCATTTCTTTTTCCCACTCTCTAAACCCTGCTGGAACTGTACCCAAATCTTCGGCGATAACAATGCTATTATTACGCACACTTTCAAGAGCTAAAATACCACCAAGCACTTCTCTATTCATAACAACATATGAACCTCTGATTGGTTGATCAATTGGGCCATTAATTTCTGACCAGAAAAGTCTTTGCAAATACATTGCGTGATCCATACGAAGAGCAGAACCATAACGCATTAAAGCTTGAGTTAAGGTTATAAACTCTTTATAGCCACGTTCTCTAACTTTGAGAGGTTTTAATGGAGCAAAACCCCAGCTTTGACCACGAGGACCCAAAACATCTGGAGGAGCACCAATGCTAAACTCGATTGAGTGAACATCTCTATCTGCCCAAACTGGCATACCATCATGAGCATTACCAACAGCTTGATCCATATATAAAAGCACGCCTTTAGCTGTTGCTGCATCTTTAGCTGCAACTAATTGCTCATCTGCCACCCATTGAAGGAATTTGTAAAAACCAATTTTCTCTGCATTAGCTTCGTGGAAAGCTTTAACCTCAGCTGAATTAGGGTTTTTATATTCTTCTGGCCAGCAGAACCATGATGAATAGAAACCTTGGTCTTTAAAATGTTGACCCAATGCTTGGAACAAACCTAGAGTTTCAATTCTTTCGCCTCTATAAGCGCAATAATCTAAATATTCTTGACCACGTTTTGTAGTAGATTTAGCAAAATCAGCAGAAAGATTTGCTTTGATGAATTCTTTATAAAGCATGTGTAATACTTTATTTTTTAGTTTGCTTACAGTGATGTAATCAACTTTCTCTGCTTTTTGCACTTTTTCTAAATCTGCAACAAACTCAGGTGTTTTTACAAATTCTGCAACCACTTTAGATGTTTTATATTCTTCAATCGCTGTAACATCGATGTAAATATGATTAATAAACTCTCTATCAGAACCTCTATATGGGCTATATTCAAATGGGTCTTCTGGGAAGAGCATTGTAAGTGGGTTAAGACCAATAATTCCAGCACCTAATCTGGCATATTCTACAACGGCATCTTTCAAGTCTGAGAAGTCACCAATACCCCAGTTGTTTTTTGAACGAAGGCTGTATAATTGCAAGCACATACCCCAAATTTTCCATGCATTATCTGGGTTAGATGCATCTGCACCTTCTGGCAAATAACAGCTTTGAGGAACGATATAAAAATAAGTACCAGATTTTGATGAACCTGCAGAAAATTCTACAAAATGATAGCCGAGTGTAGCTTCACATTTAATGCTAACTTCGTATTTAGCATAATTAACACCCTCAATAGTAGCTGTTTCTATAGCTTTTAAACCATCAACACTAACTTTACCTTTTTCTTCTTTACCATCTTCATATTTAATTACGTATGAAACTTCTTTAACACCTTCTGGGAGTCTTAATTCAAATGTAGCTGGTAATTTATTTTCTTTAACGCAAACAACGTCCGCAGAAATAGTTTGCCACATTTTCTTTTCAAAATCTTTTAATGTTTTATTTGCTTCTTCTTCAGATGAGACCTTAAATCCATTAGCCTCAAGCATTCTAATTTTGCTTTCCTCACTTGTTGGAATGAGGTCGCCTCTCTCATCTATAAAGCTAGGGAGAACTTGGGCATATTCTGCCAATTTATCAATAATATTTGAATATGAACTCATTTTTATACATCCTTAAAAGGTAAAACTACGTCGGATAATACTACTATCTAAAAACAAAATAAACAATACATCTTTATTTATCTTATTGGAGTTATTGCAAAAATATTGTATAATTGCACACAAAATAAACAATAAGGTGCTTATAATGGCCGAAAAAACATATTTCACATTATCTGATAATTTTAATGGTTTGCCAAAACCACAACCAGCCGAAGACACCCGCAAAGTTTTTGAACTCGCATATGTGAGCCTTGATGTAACCCAAGGCACAGAAGAAGACGAGCAAAAGCTAACCAGAGTTATAAATCGTTTAGCAAAAGATAAAAACGCTCGAGAAATTTTAGAACGCATCGAAGAAAAAGGAACCAAAATTGCCTTTGTAGATGGGAATATAGGGGCTCATGCTTTTTATGACGGGAATAAAAATCGTATAGTTATATCAAAGAAACTAAACGAGAATCAACTTGTAAGCGCTTTTATACATGAGTGTCAGCATGGCATACAAGATTTAGCTGGCGAAAACTCACTAACTCCAGAATATAACGTTTCCACTATGATGCGCACATCAAAAGTCCATGAAGCCGATGCCGTAGCACATCAAATGCTATCCTTATATAGCCTAAAGCTTCAAGGAGATAGCGGACCATGGGACGCAACTATAATCAAGATTCCAGAGCTTGCAAAAAAGCTAGAATTAGTTGGAGGTAAAAACCCATATGCCGCAGAAAAAGCGTTTTTAGCAACCGCATTTAAAGGTTGGTTTGAGACCAAGTTTTTACCAAGTCATTATGAAAAAAACATATTAGAAGAGATACAACAACGTCTACCAGAAGCTGACAAAGAAGAAAATGGCGTTGACGAAGCCTTTAGGCTTGATGTATCAAACCGCGAATTATTGACCAGATACACTCAATATTCTGGTGGCAATTATATTGACCCGAATTCTAAAATCCTAGATGGCAAATTATTTAGTGGAATTGAAGCTACCACCAAATTTAAACTAGATAGAATACTATATAAACGCCATAAGAAATACGGTGTTAATTATGACACATCATTAAAAAGACACCCTGCTGTATTCCCCAGAGAATTCTTCCCTAACATTAAGAAGAAAATAAAAAAACAAACAAAAACAGCCGTAAAAAAAGCTTCTAATTTATCTAAAACTATACAGACAGAAATTGCCAAAGCAAAAACACGCTAACAAAAAAGACCTTGGAAATACCAAGGCCTTTTTTT
>QKFK01000021.1 GCA_003252195.1 Rhodospirillales bacterium | reverse complement strand
CGAAAAAGTAGAAGCTGGTATGATATTAATGGGCTCCGAGGTAAAGTCACTCCGCCTCGGACGCGCCAATATTGCTGAGTCATTTGCTAGTGAAGAAAATGGACAGCTCTACTTAATTAATTCCTACATTGCTGAATATGGAGTAAATAATCACTTCGGTCATGCCGAGCGCCGTCCGCGCCAGTTATTACTACGCAAAAAAGAGCTAAATAAAATCCTTGGAGCTTTGAATAAAAAAGGCTACACCATAGTACCTCTAAGCCTATATTTTAACAATAGAGGTATTGCTAAAGTAGAATTAGGCATAGGTACTGGTAAAAAACTCCACGATAAACGTGATACTGAAAAGAAACGCGATTGGGAAAGAGATAAAGCCCGTATCGTCCGCTCCCAAAATTAAAACGTGCTATTTGTATAACTATGTCGTCGTTCCTACGTGATGTATCTACTCATGTACTTATTGTACATTCAGCAATCCGTCACTTGAACTCCTAATATTTTCTACAAATATCACATTTTGTAGATTTAGTTTTTTTGGTTTTTAGTCGTGTTTATTTTATTTCAGTCACGTACTATTTGTGGCTCCATTATAAATTGTACGCTCCTACTGCTAAATATCGCATCCAAATTTTATATTTAGTTTTTTTAGTTCTTCCTTACGGCATTTTTTGCTTCGTCATGTATTTATAATTTAAACTAGCTATTTTGACATATATTTAACCCATATTTGCTTTAGTAGGTTTGCGCTTAGTGTTGATAATAAGAAGCCAATTGTTGGTATGATTGAGCTAATAAATGGTTGTTGCATTTTTAGTGAATACATTATGCTAACCATTACTAAATATGTAAGTAGAGCAATAGAGACTTTTCTTGTCTTGGAGGTCTCCCATGCTTTATCTAATTCAACTTTGGAATTTCTCTCTTTTATAGCTTTTATTTCTTCTTCTATGTTCATTTTATCCTCTAATACATATCACCATCAAACATATGAGCCATTTCATATGAGGCAATGCAGGCGATTATAAAGGCTATTATAAATATAAATACGCATATTCTAACCACCCATTTTGAGGTGCCACCTTTGTTTTTTAGAAAATTTTGGCGGTGCTGTCCTTTAAGCCCCATCTTATCTGCTTGTGCTATAAAAGCCAAGGCGTGCTTAATATAAAGGCTCTCTCCAAGAGTGCCCATTAATGCACCATTTATTATCCAGCCCGCATTATCAAAAGCGTAGTTAACAGATAGATATATTATAAGGTAAATTAGCCCTAATTTACGCATCTTTCTATAAAAGAACCATATAGGCCCTGCAAAGAATATTCCCCAAGAAAATGATAATGTATTTAGAGCCTTTTTAGGGGGCTTTTTTGACATCTCGTCATATAATTCAAGATATATATCATTCTTTTTGCCACAAAAATCTTTCAAATCATCTCTGGTTTGATTGCTTCTTTCTGGCTTGAGTAATTCTAATATATTTTTCTTATCTTTTTTCATTTTTAAACTAAAGCTTTAGCTTTTTTAAATACATCTAGAAACATCTCATAAGTGATGCGATTGGTGTTTACGTTATAGCGAGACGAGTGATAAGTATCCGCTAGGGTTATGTTCTTGCCTGCAAATTCTATCTTATGAATGTTGCCGTGACCAAATTTATGTGCAGATTTTTTTACCCCTAATATTGATAAAACTGCATTATGCGAAACTAGCCCTAATGAGATTATAACTTTAAGGTTTTTCATTGATGAGATTTCATCTCTTAGAAATTGACCGCAGGTAGATGTTTCTTCTCCTGTAACTTTGTTTTGTGGAGGCACACAACGCACAGCGTTAGTAATGCGACAATTGATAAGCTCTAGGCCATCGTCTGCTCTTTCTTTATATTCGCCTTTAGCAAGCCCAAGCTCTAACAATGCATTGTAAAGCAATATACCTGCATAATCCCTAGTAAAAGGGCGACCAGTTTGGTTAGCTCCTTTTAGCCCTGGGGCTAAACCGACTACTAATATTTCTGCATCTAAATTGCCAAATGCTGGCACTGGTGCATTATGGAAATTAGGATATAAGGCTATGTTATCTTGCCTGAATTGATACAATCTTGGGCAAAGTGAGCAATCTTTTGATGGTGCTTGCATTGATTATTTTTCCGTATCGTACTCGATGTCATATTCCATGATTGATGGAATTTCGGTGTTATTTGGGCTACGACCAATTTCGCTTCTTAAATTATCAAGCTCTTCAAAGAAATCTGCTTGACGGCGAAGCTCATCAGCAACCATTGGAGGTTGGGTTTTAACAGAGCTAACCACAGTAACACGAACGCCCTTGCGTTGCACTGCTTCAATCAAGCTTCTAAAATCGCCATCGCCAGAGAATAAAATAATGTGGTCAAGATGTTCTGCCATTTCCATTACATCAACCGCAATTTCAATGTCCATATTGCCTTTGATTTTGCGTCTTCCTGCGGAATCTGTAAATTCTTTGGTTGGTTTGGTTACCATGGTGTAGCCATTATAATCTAACCAATCTACAAGTGGACGAATAGGGGAGTAATCTTGATCTTCAATTATAGCGGTGTAATAAAAAGCGCGAACTAATTTGCCTTTAGATGCAAAAAATGTAAGGAGCTTTTTGTAATCAATATCGAAATTTAAATTTTTTGCGGCAGCATATAAATTAGAGCCATCAATAAAAAGGGCAACTTTTTCTTCACTGTAGCTTATCATTTTAAAAATATCCTTATAAAATATGTTGTAATGTTGTATATAGTAATCAAAATTATAAAAAAAAGTATTTGAGCTATATTATTACTGAAATTGACTATTATTACAAAGCTTTTCGTTATTTGGGTTAAGAGAAAGATATATGATTATTATTGCTATTGGCTCTAATTTGAGCAAACAAGGCACTTCATGCTTGGATATATGCTTAAAAGCATTGTCTATGTTAAATGAAAATGGTGTTAGTATTAAGCAAATCTCTAATTGGTATAGAACAGAGCCAGTGCCTGTATCTGAGCAACCATGGTTTTATAATGCGGTGGCAGAAGTTGAGACAGATTTGTTTCCTCGTGATTTGCTTGCTGTATTACATAAAGTGGAAGCTGAGCTCGGTAGAGTAAGAAATATTACAAATGAAGCAAGGCCAATTGATTTGGATTTAATCGATTATAATGGTGTTGTATGTGAAGGTGATTTAAATCTACCACACCCAAGAATGCATGACAGGGCATTTGTGCTGTTGCCAATTAAAGATATTGCACTTAATTGGTCTCACCCAATAAGTAATAAAAATGTGTTGGAATTGATTAAAACCATTCCACCAGAGCAAAAAATAATGACTTTGAGCGATTATTCTGATAGATTCGCCTCAAAATAGCCTTTTAACTTAAATATTTGCTTTTTTGCTTAAATATAAATTTTGTTAAAAAAAGCTAGTGTTTGTGCGGTTTGTGCTTTTGTTAAATATAAAAACTTTTGCTTTTATAAAAATCAAGGTATATAACCCTATTGTCTGGACGATAATAACTTTAATTAAAGAGAGAAAATAATGGCACGTGTAACAGTTGAAGATTGCGTTGTAAAAATTCCTAACCGCTTTGAGCTAGTATTAGTAGCTTCACAAAGAGCAAGAGATATTACATCTGGCGCAGCTCTTACTATTGATAGAGATAATGATAAAAACCCTGTTATTTCATTAAGAGAAATTGCTGATGAAACAGTTAGCATTGATGAATTGCAAAAATCATTAGTAATGGGTATGCAGACTTATGTTGAGACAGAAGAGCCTGAAGAAGAAGAATTAGAAATTTTGGCTGCTGAAAAAGAACTTGCTTCATTAGAAAGCGAATTTGCAGACCTTATTGCTAAAAACGCTGTAATGGGCGAAGAAGGCATGGGCGAAGAAGGCGCTGAAGAAGATTATGCTTCGGATGAAGATGGCGATGAAAGCTTCGCAGATATGATGGACGAAGACGATATGGGCTTCGACGACGAAGAGTAGTTTTTTTTAGAAAAACAAACTGTTTTTCTGATATATTATACCTATATTTATTATAGGTAGCGTTGTTTGTCATCAGAGGTGCTATGTTAAGGCAATTTGAGTTAGTAGAACGTGTAAAAACTTATGATCCTGATGTTGATGAGGATGCGCTTAATCGCGCCTATGTTTTTGCGGTTAAAAAACATGGTTCTCAGCTCAGAGCCTCAGGTGATCCATATTTTTCTCACCCAGTTGAAGTGGCTGGTATCTTAACTGAATTTAAGTTAGATACCGCCTCTATCATTACTGGTTTATTGCATGATACTGTTGAAGATACCGAAACAACCTATGATGAAATAAAAGAGCTATTTGGCACAGAGGTGGCTAATTTGGTTGATGGTGTAACCAAGTTGGCAAGGCTGAAGATTAACACGCAACAACAAAAGCAAGCAGAGAACTTTAGAAAATTAGTTCTTGCTATGTCTGAAGATATTCGTGTGTTGTTAGTTAAGTTAGCTGACCGCTTGCACAATATGCGCACGCTTCACTTTATTAGTAAGCCCGAAAAAAGACAACGCATTGCTAAAGAGACTATGGATATATATGCTCCTTTAGCTGAGCGTATTGGTATGCAAGAGATTAAAACAGAGCTCGAGGCTATTGCATTTAAAGAGCTTTATCCTGATGCATATGATTCAATTATAACTCGTTTAGACTTTTTGCGTGAAAAAGGCGAGACTGTTGTTCCTAAGATTCTTGAAACGCTTAACAAAGACATGGCAGATAATGGCATTGTTGCTGAGGTTACAGGAAGAGAAAAAACACCTTATTCTATCTGGCGAAAAATGCAGAAGAATAATTCTACCTTTGAACAACTTTCAGATATTATGGCTTTTAGAATCATCGTTGATGATATAACAGCTTGTTATCATGCTTTGGGTTGTATCCATGGCAAATACCCAATGATACCAGGGCGTTTTAAGGATTATATTTCAACACCAAAGCAAAATGGTTATCAGTCACTTCATACAGGCGTGATTGGACCTTATAAAACCCGTATTGAAGTACAAATACGCACAAGGCAAATGCATGAAATCGCCGAGATGGGTGTTGCTGCTCACTGGGTGTATAAACAAGGTACTATTACTGATGGGAAACGCTTCCGTTGGCTTAGAGAGTTGTTAGAGATTTTAGAGCAAGCTTCTAACCCAGAAGAGTTTTTAGAAAACACTAAGCTTGAAATGTATCAAGACCAAGTGTTCTGCTTTACACCAAAAGGTGATTTGATATCATTGCCAAGTGGTGCAACTCCTGTTGACTTTGCTTATGCTGTTCACTCTGCGGTGGGTGATAAATGCGTTGGCGCAAAAATTAACGGTGAAATTAAGCCTCTTCGCACGATTTTAAGAAATGGTGACCAAGTTGATATTCTAACCTCTAAGGTTCAAACTCCATCTCCTGAATGGGATAGGTTTGTTGTAACTGGTAAGGCAAGAGCCGCTATTAGAAGGTTTGTTCGTACGCAGAAGCGCGAACAATATCTTGAGCTTGGTAAGCAATTATTACAACGCTCATTTAAAAATGAAAATTGTGAGCTAACAGATAAAGGTCTATCTGGCGTTTTAGCCAATTTTAAGCAAGCAACCATTGATGATTTATATGCTTGCGTTGGCGAAGGAATGATTGTTGCTGGTGATGTGCTTAAAGCTGTTTATCCAGGACTTAAGACTAGCACTCTTACTAAGGTTGTTGAGACATTTAAACGACGCAGAAAAGAGAAAAAAGGCGATCCAGTTAAGATTAAAGGGCTTATCCCAGGTATGGCAATTCACTTTGCTGGGTGCTGTCACCCATTGCCTGGTGATAGAATTGTTGGTATCGTTACCACAGGTAAAGGTGTTACTATTCACACTATTGACTGTAAAACCCTTGAAAGATTCTCATCTGAGCCAGAAAGATGGCTTGATGTTGCTTGGGGCGATGATCTTGAAGAACAAGCACATTTAGGTAGATTGAAGATTATTCTTAATAATGAGCCTGGAACTTTGGCAACATTGTCAAACGTTATTGCTAAACATTATGGAAATATCGCAAACCTAAATATTGTTAATAGAACAAGTAGCTTTTTTGAGCTTATTGTTGACGTTGAAGTTAAAGATTTGCGTCACCTTTCAAATGTTATTGCCGCTCTTAAGGCTACAGGAGATGTAAGCTCCGTAACCAGAGCTAGGAACTAAACAAAAATGTTTAGGCGCCGCAATAAAGAAACTCTCGGAAAAAAAATAAAAGGATTTTTGTGGCCAAGTATTGGTTGGCAAAGATTAGGCAGGTATTTTGCTTTAAGGTTGCAACGCATGCCTGGAACACCTTATTCAATTGCATCTGGTTTTGCTTGTGGTGTGGCTATATCTTTTACTCCATTTGTTGGTTTTCACTGTGCTTTGGCAGCTTTGTTTGCTTGGGGTATTCGCTCAAGCATAATTGCAGCTTTAATTGGAACATTAATCGGTAACCCTTGGACATTCCCTTTTATTTGGTGGGGAATATTAAAGGCTGGGCATTTTATGATGGGTCATGATGCTACTAATGTTGATGTGAATTTTATTAGACTTTTTCAGTCTCTTACTAAAACAGTGTTATCTGGTGATATGAAGGCTTTTACCCGTGAGGTCTGGCCTGTATGGTATATGATGTTTATTGGCTCAATACCGTTTTTTGTAATATCATGGGTTGGCTCATATTTCCCAATTAAATATATGGTTGTTAAGCTTCGTTATTTGCGTTCTCTTAGAATTCAAGAAAGATTTAAGCAACGACTTGTTGAAGGATTTAGTAAAAATAATATTAAACGTTTTTTCAGCAAATTCCGCTTAAAAGGGCGTAAAAATAAAAAATATGCAAAGAAATATTTCTTAAATAATAAGCGCGCAAAGCATTCAAGCGGTAATAGCATTATTAACCGTGCTAGTCGTAAAGACAAAAGACTTTTACGCAATTATTATAATAGATTTAAAACTAAGAGAGATGACAGTAGGGCGCTTAAAAGGTTGCGACAAGAAATAAGAAAACACAGACGTATTCGTCAATGTAAGCAAAGGTAAATAATGATTATTGGAATTGGTAACGATATTGTAAATATAGAACGTATAGAAAAAACCATAGAAAAGTTTGATATGCATTTTATAAACAAAATATTTGCTAAATCTGAGATTGGCGAAGGTGAGTATAGGGCTAAGTTGGGCTCAAGAGCTAGAGCGTGTTCATATGCTAAAAAATTTGCGGCCAAAGAAGCTTGTTCAAAAGCTTTGGGTACAGGGATTAGGCGTGGAGTTTTTTGGACAGATATGGTGGTTAAACATATGGTAACAGGCAAGCCATATATGGAGTTGTCAGGTGGGGCATTAAAAAGAGCTTTAGAATTAACGCCAGAAGGCATGAAGCCTGTGTTACATGTGACAATGACTGATGATTACCCTTATGCAGAAGCTGTTGTAATATTAGAAGCTATATAAATTTATTTTATGCTTGCTAATATCTAATAAAATCAATATTTTTATTGTATCGGTTGGTGGAGCGTAATATATTACAGCTTAAATATTTTTAAGTAGGGTTACTTTTATGGAAAGAAGAGAAGAAACAGGCTTAGGCGAGGTTGTTAAAACCGTTTTATATGCCTTTATTATTGCTATTTTTGTTAGAACAATAGCTTTTGAGCCGTTTAGAATCCCTTCAGGTTCAATGATACCTTCATTGCTTATTGGAGATTATCTTTTTGTTTCAAAATACTCATATGGTTATAGTAAACACTCTCTTCCATACAGTATTCCACTTATTAAAGAAGGTAGAATTTTAGCCTCAACACCAAAGCGTGGTGATGTGGTGGTGTTTAAACTACCTAAAGATAATAAAACAGATTATATTAAACGCGTTATTGGTATGCCAGGAGACAAAGTTCAAGTTAATGCTGGTAGATTATATATCAACGATAAATTAATTGAGCGTGAAAAAATTGGTGATTATGTATCACGTGATGCTAGAGGTAATGCCATTCGTTTTACCGAATATACAGAAACCTTACCTGAGGGACGCAAACATAAGATTATAGAGGCATCTGATGAAGAGATGTTTGATTACACTCCTGTGTTTAGAGTGCCTGAAAATCATTATTTTATGATGGGTGATAATAGAGATAATTCTGACGATAGCAGAGCTGGAGTTGGTTACGTTCCTTTTGAGAATTTGGAGGGTAGGGCTGAGGTTCTGTTCTTCTCAAATGATGGATCTGCTGATTTTTGGCAAATCTGGAGATGGCCAATGGCTGTGCGTTGGGGACGTTTGTTTAATAAAATTAAATAACTTCGCCTAACTAGAGAGACCTTATGAACTTACATAAATTAGAAGAAGCAGTGTTGTATAAATTTTCTGATGTTAAATTGTTAGAAAAGGCCCTTACTCATGCTAGTTATTCAATGTCTTCTAATAAAACTAAGGCTGATTTAATTTCAACCCACTATGAGAGATTAGAATTTTTGGGTGATAGGGTTTTGGGTCTTGTTATTGCTGAAATGTTGTACCTTCAGTTTCCAGACGAACCAGAGGGCGATTTGGCAAAAAGGTTCTCTGCTTTAGTTTGTGAAGATACGTTGGCTGAGATTATGCTTAAAATAGGTATTGATAAATATATGCGTTTGTCAGAAGCAGAAGAAAATCTTGGTGGTAGAGAAAATAAATCAATAATAGCAGATATAGGAGAGGCACTAATTGGTGCTATGTATCTTGATGGTGGACTTGTAAACGTAAGCAAGTTTGTGCGTAAATATTGGTACAAGTTGATGCTTGAGAAAAAAGAACCTCCTAAAGATGCTAAAACAGAATTACAAGAGTTAGTACAATCTAAAAAACAATCGTTACCTAAGTATAAAGTAGTAGCAAAAGAAGGTTTTGATCATGATCCAACATTTGTAGTTGAGGTTGAGATTGATGGGAATGAAAAAGCTGTTGGTAGAGGTCGCTCAAAAAGAGAAGCTGAGCGTAATGCTGCCGTTGCAATGTTGGAGATAATGAATAAATGAGTGAATTAGAAAACAAACAAGGTAAATGTGGTTTTGTGGCTATTATTGGTGCGCCAAATGCTGGTAAATCAACATTGGTTAACCATTACGTAGGAACTAAGGTATCTATTGTTTCTCCAAAGGTGCAAACAACTCGTACTCAGGTTAAAGGTATTACTATTAAAGATGATGCTCAGATAGTTTTTATTGATACTCCAGGTATTTTTAAGCCAAAAAGAAGATTAGATAGAGCAATGGTTTCATCTGCTTGGGGTGGTTCAGAAGACGCTGATTTGGTGTATATGTTAATTGATGCCAAACGTGGGCTTGATGATGAAAGTCGTGATATTATAGAAAACCTACAAAAAACAGGCAGAAAAGCATCGTTAGTATTTAATAAAATAGATTTGGTAAGCAAAGAGGCTTTGTTAGAGTTAACTCACAAGGTTTCAGAGCTTATGGAATTTGATGATATCTTTATGGTTTCAGCACAAAAAGCAGATGGAATGGATGAGCTGTTAGATAATATTATATCTAAGTTGCCAGAAGGTATCTGGTTGTACCCAGAAGATCAGATTTCTGATATGCCATTAAGATTGTTAGCTGCTGAAATTACACGTGAAAAACTATTTTATGAGTTGCACCAAGAGCTCCCTTATTCTCTTACTGTAGAGACTGAACTCTGGGAGGGAAGAGAAGATGGTTCTGTAAGGTTAGAACAGACCATATATACCGCTAAAGAAGGTCATAAGAGTATGATACTTGGCAAAGGTGGGCAAAAGATAAAGAAAATTGGCTCATCTGCTCGTAGAGAGCTTGAAGAGCTAACGGGGTTAAGGGTTCATTTATTTTTATTTGTTAAAGTTAGAGATAATTGGGAAAACTCTCCTGAGCGCTACCGCGAATGGGGTTTGGACTTTAACGCATAATAGGATTGTCCCATGGATTGGAGTGATAATGCCATAGTTTTATCAGCTCGCAAATATGGCGAGAATGATTTACTTGTGTCATTATTAACCGAAACCAGAGGCAGGCATCTTGGTTATGTAAAAGGTGGTTTATCTAAGAACAAATATCCCATATATCAAGCCGGAAATTTAGTTAATGCACGCTGGACAGCTCGTTTAGAAGAGCAATTAGGTTTGTTTGTTTGTGAGTTAGATGAGGCTATCCCCGCAAGATATATGACCGAGGCTTCAAAACTAAATTTAATAGTTTCGGCATGTGCTATGGCAGAAACATCATTGCCAGAAAGAGCTCCTTTGGCATCATTCTACTATGATTTAAAAGATTTTCTATGTGGGTTAGAAGATAATTGCCCAATATATTCATATATTAAGCTTGAAGCTGATTTGCTTGAAGAACTTGGTTATGGTCTAGATTTATCATGTTGTGCCGCGAGTGGTGTTACAGATAATTTGGTTTATGTATCACCCAAAAGTGGCCGTGCAGTTAGCTCTTTAGCTGGCGAGCCATATAAATCTAAGTTGTTGCCATTACCATCGTTTATGCTTGCAGATAACGAAAATTTGTTAAGAGACGAAGACATCAATGAGATTAAAAAAGGTTTTGTCTTAACGGGATATTTCTTTGAACGTCATCTTAATGGGGTAGAGGGTAAAAAGTTACCCCCAGCCCGTCTTAGACTAGTTGACCGCTTTGCGGTTTAGGTACTATTATTCACGTAAATTTATGTAATTTTTAGCCATATTAAATGGGGCAAATGTTATGAGTAAAAGCATTGCTGTTGAGCAAATTAGAGAAACTAGCCTGTCTGAGGCTTTGAGTGAAAGATATTTAGCTTATGCTTTATCTACGATTGTGTCGCGCTCGCTTCCAGACGTTAGAGACGGTTTAAAACCTGTTCATAGAAGATTGTTGTACGCTATGCGTATGTTAAAATTAGACCCTGCATCTGGTTTTAAGAAATGTGCTAGGGTTGTTGGTGACGTTATTGGTAAATATCACCCTCACGGTGATGCTGCTGTTTATGAAGCTATGGTGCGTTTAGCCCAAGAATTTGCTGTGCGTTATCCTTTGGTTGAAGGTCAAGGTAACTTTGGTAATATTGATGGTGATAATGCAGCTGCTATGCGTTATACCGAAGCAAGATTAACAGAGGTTGCTCAGGCAATTATGGAAGGTCTTAACGAGGATTGTGTTGATTTTAGACCAACATATGATGGCGAAGAAGAAGAGCCTATCGTTATGCCTGCAGCTTTCCCAAACTTGCTTGCAAATGGTTCAGCTGGTATTGCGGTTGGTATGGCGACAAACATTCCTCCTCATAATGCTGAGGAATTGTGTGATGCATTGCTTCATATTATCAAGAAACCAGATTGCGAAGTGTCTGATTTGATGAAATATGTACAAGGCCCAGACTTCCCAACTGGTGGTGTGATTACAGAAGACGCTTCATCTATCTTAAATGCTTATGAAACAGGTAAAGGCTCATTTAGGGTTAGAGCTAAATGGATTAAAGAAGATTTATCACATGGTTTATATCAAATTATTGTGACTGAAGTTCCTTATCAGGTTCAAAAAGCTAAGTTGATTGAAAATATTGCAAATCTAATTATTAATAAAAGAGTTCCGCTTTTAGCTGATGTTCGAGATGAATCAACCGATATTGTAAGAATTGTTTTAGAGCCTAAGAACCGTAGCGTTGAGCCAGAAATTATTATGGAGCAACTCTATAAACAAACTGAGCTTGAGAGCAGGTTCTCTCTTAATATGAACGTTCTTGATATGGGTAAAGAGCCTAAAGTGATGAGCCTTAAAGAGGTTCTTGCGGCTTTTATTGCTCATAGGTTAGAGGTTTTAGTTAGACGTAGTCAACATAGGCTTGATAAAATAAACCACCGTATGGAGGTTTTAGAAGGTTATTTAAAAGCATATCTTAATCTTGATGAAGTTATTCGTATTATTCGTGAAGAAGATGAGCCTAAAGTAGAATTGATGAAAACTTTCAAACTTACTGATGTTCAGGCAGAGGCTATTCTTAATATGAGATTGCGTTCATTGCGTCGTCTTGAAGAGATGGAAATTAAAACTGAACATTCTAATTTGGCAACAGAAAAAGCTTCTTTAGAAGAATTGTTGGCAGATGAAGTAAAACGTTATGATGTGATTTCAAAAGAAATAAAAGAAACTAAGGTTAAGTTTGGTAAGAAAACAGAGCTTGGTAAACGTAGAACTGAAATTACATCTGCTCCTGAAATTATCGATGTTCCAATTGAGGCATTTATTGAGAAAGAAGCTATCACAGTTATTATCTCAGAAAAGGGTTGGGTAAGAGCTGTTAAAGGTCATGCAGAAGCTGGCGAAGAGTTTAAGTTTAAAGATGGAGATGAACTCAAGTTTAAGCTCCATGCCCAAACTACTGATAAGATATTGTTGTTTGATACAAGTGGTAAGTTCTTTACTATCTCTGCTAATGATATTCAACGTGGCCGTGGTTTTGGACAGCCAATTAGGCTTATGGTTGATTTGGCAAATGAAGATGACATTGTTTGTGTGAAAATTCATGAGCCTCAATCTAAGTTGTTGGTAGCTGCTGCTTCTGGTAAAGGCTTTATCGTAGCAGAAGAACAAGTGATTGCCCAAACTAAGGTTGGTAAGAAGATACTTAATCTTGATGATAAAGATGTAGCTAAGCTATGTATTGAGGTTGAGGGTGACTATGTAGCTGTTATTGGTGATAACCGTCGCTTATTGGTTTATCCTGCAAGTGAGATTCCAGAAATGAGCCGTGGTAAGGGTGTTATCTTGCAAAGATATCAAAATGGCGGAATTTCAGATGCTAAGTTCTTTAATTTTGAAGAAGGTTTGGCATATCCATCTGGTAATGGAACAAGGATTGAGACTGAATTGATGGCATGGCAAGGAAAGCGTGCTCAAACAGGACGTTTGCCACCAGTGGGCTTCCCAAGAACAAATAAGTTCACTAAGTAATTTATGCTTATAAATAAACTTAGTAAAATAGATTAATAAAAAGGCGGGTTTGTTTTCCCGCCTTTTTCTTGAGATGGTTTAGATTTATATCTTACTTATAACAAAGCTATATGGATCTAGGGTTAGCTTGTTGTTTGCTTGTTTATAGCCACCAGAAACAAACTTATCCTCACCGAATGGATTGTTATAATTAAAGTCTCTTTTATTAGCTGATATATTAAAGAAACAAATAAGTTTTTCGTCTTCATATTCGCGGTAAAAAGACATTATTTCTTCATCAGCCTCTATAAAAGATATGCTTCCTTTTATGAGCGCTTTATGTAGCTTACGCCATGAAGTAAAACTCCTGAAGCTATTTAAGATAGAGTTTTTATCTTTGTCTTGAATGTCAACAGATAAAGCGGTGTGTTCTTTAACAGCAGGTAACCAAGGTTCTGTTTTGGAAAAACCATTATTTGGTTTTGAGCTGTTCCAAGGCATTGGAGTCCTACAACCATCTCTGCCTTTGAACTCTGGCCAGAATTCTATACCATAAGGATCTTGTAAACGTTCAAATGGAACATCAGCTTCTGGTAGTCCTAGCTCGTCTCCTTGGTATACACATACTGAGCCTCTGATGGAGAGTAATATAGCGTTTAATACTTTTACAACGTCATCAGGTGTGGCTAGGCCTCCAAATCTAGAGCGTAGTCTTAATACATCATGGTTAGATAATGACCAACATGCCCAACCATCTTCAACTTTACTTTCTAAATCTTGCACAACTGTACGAATATGAAGTGGGGTAGGTGTTGCATCTAGCAAATTAAATGTATATCCCATATGTATTTTGTCTTGCCCCTTTGTATATATGGCAAGAGTGTCCAGAGAATGGTCTGTTGCAACTTCTCCAACACATGCTGCGTCATACTTGTCTAGCAATGCACGTATCTTTTTGAGATTATCAATCATCTGAGGCCAAACAATGTTGTAATAATGATGTTGATAGAAAAATGGGTTTTTTCCAAATTTAGCATCATTTGCTCTGTTGCTAACATCTATTGCAGGGTTATCTCTTAGCTCGGTGTCATGCATGCAATGAGCGATAACGTCATATCTAAAACCGTCTACACCACGCTTTAACCAGAATTCCATCTCTCCTAGAACGGCCTCAACGGCTTCTGGGTTTTGCCAGTTGATATCTGGTTGTTCTTTTAGAAAGTTGTGCATGTAATATTGGCATCTAGTGCTGTCCCATTGCCATGCGGAACCGCCAAATACTGATAGCCAGTTGTTAGGGGCTGTTCCATCTGGTTTAGGGTCCGCCCATACATACCAATCTGCCTTAGGGTTGGTTTTGCTTGACCTGCTTTCTGTAAACCATGCATGCTGGTCTGATGTGTGGCTAGGAACAAAATCAATAAAAAACTTTAACCCTCTATCGTGAGCTTCTTTAAGCATTTGGTCAAACTCGTCTAATGTGCCAAATCGCTCGTTAGTGTCACAATAATCAGATACATCATAGCCAAAATCTTTCATTGGTGATTTGCATATTGGAGATGTCCAAACTGCATCAACTCCTAGTGACTTGATGTAATCCATTTTAGAGGCTATGCCTTTAAAATCTCCTATGCCGTCATTGTTGCCATCTGCAAAGCTACTTGGGTATATTTGGTATATAACCGCGCCTTTCCACCAATTTTTATTGTTCATTTTCTATGCTCCTAAAATTATATTTTAGTAATATTAGCTTATTCATTCGCTCTGGTAAAAGCTTTTTTGTGATTTATCTCACGTTATCTGTGTTTTACCGCATGTTTGATACAATATAGGATAATGATGTGGTGATTTGATATGGTGCTTAAGTTGCTTTTGTTCTTGCAAGCATATAATAGTTTGCGATAACTTTAGAAAATGAGTTGCCGCTTTAGCTCAGTTGGTAGAGCAACGCATTCGTAATGCGTGGGCCGGGTGTTCGAATCACCCAAGCGGCACCATTGTAAATCATTGATTGTATTGCAGATTGTCTTCTTTTTGTTGGGTTGTTTTAAATATATTACAATGCATTTTTACAAGATTTGCACAAGTCTTGCTCTTACAAGCTAAGCACAACCAATGTTGCCATTGCTGAGCTACATCTATTTACAGATTTTTAGTTCATTCCATCTGGTTGTAAAGCGGTGAGACATGTTGTCTTTTTTTGACTGCCATTTGTTAGATAAGTTTTGAGATGCCATATGAAGAGTTCCACCGCCGTATTTGTGGTTTATTCTATCTAATGCCAGCATCAAAGGTTCTTTGTTAGGCGTTGGTTCTTGTTGGTCAAA
>QKFK01000077.1 GCA_003252195.1 Rhodospirillales bacterium | reverse complement strand
TAATTCTGCCTTTTTCCGACGGGTTAAAAATAATCAGAGGCGGGCAATTCCCTATTTCTCTGACACACAAAGTGAGAATATAATATATTCTTTTTGCATAAAGTTAAAGCCTTAATTGCAAAGAAAATTTAACAGCAAAACAGGGTGGTTTAAAAACAACTAAGCGCACCAAATTAATGATGCGCTTTGCTGATTAGGATTGTCTGGCCAAATGTTAGCGAGAAGCTACCAAAGATATAGATGAAATAGTATCGCCCATACCAACCAAGGTTAAAGGTTTTGGTACCAAAATTGTTGGGATAGCTATGATGTCATATTTATCTGTTGAACAAATGCCCTCGCTCATTAAAGCATTTTCTCCATATAAAGATTTTATATGAGAGGCTAAGCGCTCTAATTCTTCTAAAGATTTATCGGCGACTTCCATATCTTTAGCCCACAAAAGAGCATTTTTATCATTTATAGCGCCTGTCCCTGCTTTTCCTGCAGAAACAACAGCTGCTGTAATCATACCGTTACGGTTTGCATTAGCTGAGATTTTATAATTCTTGTCTTGCAGGGTTAAATAAAGCCCAAACATATGAAGCTGAATTCTAGGACATTTAGTTTTTTCTTTAATGGCTACAATTCCATCAAATAAATTAGCTGATGTGGTTTCTTTATCACATTTTTTAGCTAGATCTTCTTTGTTAATCACCTCTAAAACATCGATGGTTTCGCGTTCGTTTAGTCCTATTGAATCCATTTCAGGGGCAATTTTTTCTATAATTTGCTTTCTAACAACTTTGTCTTGGGTAGAGGCAACTTCAAGGTGAATTACACAGTCTCTAGTTCCTTTTTTCCAACCTTTTAAAAGCTCTAAAGAATTATCAATAATGTCAGCAGATGTTTTGCCGTTTGGCAGTTTTTCAGTTAGCATATGATAACCAGATAAAACAATATAATCGTGTGATAAGTTATGAGCTTGTTTGTTAAAATAACTATCTGTATAAAGCTCAAAGTTTAGTGGGTCATAAGTTGCAATAAAGCGGTTTGATTTTGGGCATTTGATTTTGTGACCATCAATGTTAATCTCTGCATCAATATCAAATTCTAAAATCCAGTGGATTAAAGGCAAATCAGTTGTGCGGTCAATGTCGTGAGCTTTTTTTATTTCGCCTTTTTCATCGCAAGATTTTAGGTTAGGCAAATCAAGGAATAACTCAGCTTGTAATTTGGGCAGAGATGCACAATGCACATATACATTTTGAGCACCACATACAGCCATTGCGTTTGCTACGATACCAGCTTGCCCACCCATTTGTAAGCGGTCATACCCAATACGTTCTTGTAACCATTTGAATACGCTAACTTCTTCTACTAACCATTCTTCAGCAATGCCTGAAGTGAAGCATTTTACAATCGCTTTTAATACATCTTCTTTAGTGCGTATTTTGCTGTAAGCAATATTGGTAATTTCTTCGTAGCTTAATTTTAGCTCCGAGCATAAATCTTCAATTAATTTTGGAGTAATTTTTAAAACAGCATCAATGTTAGAATTATAAGCAGAAATAACGCCATCAACTTGGCTCATCTTATCAATCGAAGATGGCGCAATGGCATAGTGCTTTTTCCATGTTTCTTTAAGGTTGGGGGTGTTCATAATACAAAATCCTTGTAAAAATAAATGGTTATAAGTGGAGCTATTCTCTTATATTTTGCGTTTATTTTCAAGGACAGTTTTAATGGCGATGGTTGTGAGTAATACAAAGAAAAGCAATGAAGCAATTGCTCCACCAGAGTTTATTGATGGGTAATTATATATTATTGATAATGGAGAGGAGATTATATATCCAACAACAGAACAAACAACAGCTACTAATATACTGAGATGTAATTGCTGTCTAATATTGTTAGAGATAAAACATGAAATAGCGGCAGGGGCTGATAATAAAGACACTATAACTATCGCGCCCATTATTTTGAATGCAGATACCGCAACTAAGCATATAAAAAACGTTATAATATTTCTTAATAAATTTACTTTGATGCCACTAGAGTGAGCAAAAGCATCATCAAAACTTATGGATATGATTTCTTTTTTTAGGCTTGCAAAAACGATGAAAGATAAGAGGGAAATAATAATTATAAACCAAACCTCAGGTGGAAATCTATCATTCCAGATGATGTTTTCTATATTGCCAAATATTATATTATGCGGGGTGATGGCAGAATTTATATTCCCTGTGATATCTAGTAAGATAACGGCTATAGCTAGCATCAAACTAAAAACAAAACCAATTGATGCATTTATTTCTAACTTTAATTTTACATTTAATATATGGATTAATAATGCAGCCATTAGAGCGCTTGCTATAGCACCTATGGCAAGAATTATGTCATTAGTAGATGATGTTAAAATATAGGCACTAACCGTTCCTAAAAAAACTATATGAGACAGAGATGATGCAAAGGCAGATTTTTTTTGCCACATTAAAACATTGCCCCATAATGCAGAAGCGCTTGAGCAAAAAATTAAGGCGATTAACGCGGGGATGTCAAAAGATTTAAAACTATCCATGAGCACCACCTTTGACGCTTTTGTATAAGTAACATGGAAGTAACCATAAACAATTGGAGACTATAATTGCTCCGCCACTAGAAATGCTATGATATAAAGACCAATATAGGCCGAGAAGGGTGGCAGATATTGCAAATATTAAAGAAAATAAAATCATTTGAGATAAATTTTGAGAGTTAATTTTTGCGCATGTTGTTGGAATTGCGATTAAGGCAACAGCCATTAACGCTCCAACCATTTTAATGCTTAAGGCAATGGTTACTATTTGGCAAAATAGCAATATGTTTTTGACCCATTTGATATTTATTTCACTTAAAATAGCCTGCTCTTTATCAAACAAAAATAGTTTGAATTCTTTGTACATCATAGCTGTAATAGATGTAATTAAAATGGCTGTAGCTAGAATCAATTTTGCATCTTCAAGAGTAATTCCAGTAGGTTGTCCAAACATAATAGATATAGCAGATATTTTTATGTTGAACTCTGTTTGGGGAACACATGAAAGCAAGCTTATCCCTAACCCCAAAAAACCACCTGTTACACTAGCAGTTGCCGTTCCTTTATCTAGACCTTTGGTGCTTAAAAAAGAAATAAGCCAAAGCGCTAAAAAGGAACAGATAATTGAGATTATAAAAGGTATAAGGCTAGAGGCTATGTTGGGGCTGTTAGATGTTATTATTGAGCCTATTATAGCTCCAGGGACGCAGGCGTGAGCTGCGCTATCAACAGCTAAAGAGCTTTTGCTAACATATATAAATACACCCTGTAAGGCGCATAAAGAGCTTAAAATTATGCAGGCGAAGAATACAATGTTTAAATAGTTTGTAAGGCCTAATATATCCATATTTTATGCCCCTCAGTTAATGAAGAGTACGAGGCAATAGATGTGGCGTTTCCAGAATAGGTTAAACTGATGTTCTCTGCTGAGAAAATGTTTTTAGTTTCACCATGAGCGATAATTTTTTTGTTTAAGAAAATTATATTGTCAAAATATTCAGGAGCTGTGTGAAGGTCGTGATGTACAGATATTACTAGTTTTCCCTGCTCCTTTAGTTCGTTATATATATTTATAATATTTTTCTCGGTTATGGCATCAACCCCAGATAAGGGCTCATCCATAAAAAATATCTCAGCATCTGTGGCTAATGCTCTTGCAACAAAAACACGCTGTTGTTCTCCGCCAGAAAGTTCATTAATTTTTCTTGATGCAAAATCAGCCATGCCAACTTTATCAAGCAATTCTAAGGCTACTTTTTTGTGTTTGTCTCTAACTGGTTTAAAAAAGCCGATATGATTAAACATGCCTGTCAAAACTACTTCTTGAGCCGTTATAGGGAAATCCCAATCTACGCTTTTTCGTTGTGGTACATAGGCGGTTAAGTGTCGTTGTTTTTTAATATCTATATTATCTACAAGAACTTGGGCATTGGTTTTTATGAGGCCTAAAATAGATTTTATTAACGAGGTTTTGCCAGCTCCATTAGGACCCAAAATTCCCACTAAAGCACCGTTGGAAGGAGAGGTGTAATTTACGTTATCCAAGGTTAAACGGTCTCCTTGGTAGAGCGATAAATTATTTATGCAAAGCTGGCTCATTTGGTCCTACAAGTTGCGTTTTGTTTTAAGAATATTCTCTTTCATTATAGAGAAATAGTCTGAGTTATCTGTAGTTCCTAAGTATATAGGAATAACGTTTATTTCTACATCTGCCTTAGACAATGATGCTTTAAGTGCTTTTACTTCTTTATTTGCATCATTTGGTTCAACAAAAATTGCTTTAATTTTCTTTTGTTTAATCAATGTTTCTAATTCGGTTAAACTTTTGAGACTTGCTTGAGATGTATCGTTAGTGCCTTTAATTCCATAATTTTTAAGCCCATATTTGCGCTCCCAGTATTTATAAGCCAAATGAGTGCTTATTAGGCTTTTTCCTCTTAACGAGCTTAAATTGTTTAGTCCTAAATTTTCTAGCTCATCCATTTTTCCTAAAAAAGAGGTTACACTGTTTTTAGGTATGTCTATGTGTAAGTCCTTGGCTGCCTCATAAGACGTTCTGAGCATAGTGTTTTTCCATAAAGAGAAATCTAGCCACAGATGCGGGTCAGGTGTTTTAATATCTTCATTATGTTGCTCTTTGTTACCCTCTTCTTCATCGTGATGGTGAGGTGTGCTTAATATAACTTTGCGTCCAGCTATATCAGTGGTTAGAATTTTTTTAGCTGGAGCTATTTTATCAACGGAGGTTTCTAAAAAACTTTCAAAGCCACCACCAACTAAAATAATCTTATCTGCTTTGTTAATTAGCTCTGATGTCTTGCGGTTGGGCTGAAATTGATGTGGTGATGTTTTTGATGGAATGATTTGCTCAATATCTGCGCTGTCGCCCAAGATTATTTTTAGAGGATCGCAAACATGAAAAGAGCTACATGCGATTAATGGTTTTGCAAAGGCCTCTGAGCCGAGTGATAAAAATAACAAACTAACAAAACAAAAACTCTTAACGCGCATTGAACTTCCTTAGAAAAATTGATTATTAAACCTGTCTGAATTCTATGAGATAGTATGAAAAAACACAATGTCAAATTGGTTTAACTAAATATAAACCTAAAAAGGTGTAAAAAGACTTGCTTTTTTTATTAAAAAGGTAGAAAAAATATTACATTAGTGCGAATTCGCTTTTGAAATAGATTGAAATAATAATTGTTTTCTTATTTGAGTTGTTTTGGGGCACAATTACGCATCACATTCAGATTTATGCTGATCGCTGGCGGAGTGCAGTCCGTAGGCAGAGGATGTAAATCTTTTCAAACCGGGGATATTGAAAGGGATTAAATCATGAGTGAAAGTCCTCAGTCAGGTACTGAAAAAATCGTAAAAAAATGGAAGAAAAAACGCGGGGCCTTGATTATGGCTTTGCATGAAATTCAAGATGTTAAAGGCTATGTTCCGTGGGAAGATGCAAGCGAAGTTGCAATAGGAATGGATATTCCTCTTGCTCGCGTTTATGAAGTTCTCACATTCTATAACTTCTTCAAACTTGAAGCACCAGGTAGAGCAGTTATTTCTGTATGTACAGGTACAGCTTGCTTCCTTAAAGGAAATGACCAAGTGTTAGAAGAATTTAAGAAAGAACTCGGAGTTTCCGAGGGTGAAAGTACGCCTGACAAATTGTTTCACCTTCAGTCGGTTCGTTGTGTTGGTTGCTGTGGTTTGGCACCTGTTATTGTTATTAACGGTAAAACCTACGGCAGAATTAAGCCAAGTGATGTTAGAGGCATCATTGAAGAATGGCGCACCAATTTCGCATCAGAATAACTGGAGATGAATTTATGGAAGAAAACAAGAAAAAAGCTGTAACAATTGACATTGAGGCAATTGCGAAAGAGAGAATTGAAGAAGATAAAAAATTCCCTTGCCATATTTATTGTTGTGCAAGTACAGGATGTATCTCTTCAGGTAGTGAATCAATTATTGATGCTCTTAATACTGCAATCGAAAATCATGGTATTGCTGATAAAGTGAAAATCGTGAAAACAGGTTGTATGGGTCTTTGCGCAGAAGGTCCATTGGTAAGAGTTGAGCTAGAAGGTCAAAAAGATGTTCTTTATAAAAGAATGGAATCTGTTTTAGCTCGTCTTATTATTACAGAGCATGTTAAGCCTGCTTTAGAAAAAGGTTCAGATTTTACTGTTCCTGAATATTTGAATGAGCATATTTTGCCATTAGATATTCCATTCTTTACAAAGCAAGAAAAAGTTGTTTTAGAGAACGCTGGTCATATTGACCCAGAAGATATCTCTGCATATTTTGCAAAAGGTGGTTACTCAGCTTTTGTTGATGTAATCAAAAATAAAACTCCACAAGATGTTATTAATATCATCAAAGAAAGTGGCTTAAGAGGACGTGGCGGCGGCGGCTTCCCAACTGGTATGAAGTGGGATTTTGCTAGCAAAGTTGTTGCTAACCCTGAGAAATTTATTATCTGTAATGGTGACGAGGGTGACCCTGGTGCTTATATGGATAGAAGTGTACTCGAAGGCGACCCTCATGCTGTTTTAGAAGGTATGCTAATCGGAGCTTACGCAATTGGAGCAACTGAAGGTTGGTTCTATATTAGAGCTGAATATCCTTTGGCTATCGAAAGAATGCAAAAAGCTATTCGTGCTGCTAAAAAGCACAGATTGCTTGGTGCAGATATTATGGGTAGCGGTTTTAACTTTGATTGTGATGTTCGTTATGGTGCTGGTGCATTCGTTTGTGGTGAAGAAACAGCTCTTATCGCTTCTATTGAAGGTAAGAGAGGAACTCCTCGCCCACGTCCTCCATATCCAACAAACCAAGGCTTGTGGAATCAACCTTCATGCGTAAATAACGTAGAAACATTAGCAAATATTCCACGTATTGTGCGTAAAGGCGCTAAATGGTTCTCTGATTTCGGAACAGATAAAAGTAAGGGAACAAAAGTTTTTGCTCTTACTGGTAAAGTTCAACATTGTGGTTTGATTGAAGTGCCAATGGGTATGACATTAAACCAAATCGTAGAAGAAATCGGTGGTGGTACATCAACAGGTAAGGCTCTTAAAGCTGTGCAAACAGGCGGACCTTCTGGTGGTGTGATTCCAAGAGACAAACTTGATTTGGAAGTTTGTTACGATAAATTAAAAGAAGTTGGCTCGATTATGGGTTCTGGCGGTATGATCGTTATGGATGAAGATGACGGTATGGTTGAAATTGCTAAATTCTACCTTGAATTTACAGTTGATGAATCATGCGGTAAATGCGCTCCATGTCGTATCGGTGGAAAACAAATGCTCGAAAAACTAGAAAAACTAGTTAAGGGCAAAGGAACTAAGAAAGATTTAGAAGAGCTTAAGAGAGTAGCTAACGCTATGAAGAAAGCATCTTTGTGTGGTTTGGGTCAAACAGCGCCTAATCCTGTACTTTCAACAATGCAGTTCTTTGAGAAGGAATATTTAGATAAAATCGTAACTTCAGACGAAGAATAACGGTTTTGGATAAAATTCACGAGTTAACAATAGAAATTATCGAGGAAAGTAAATGATTAAGGCTATAATTGATAACGTAGAAATTGAGGTGGAAAACGGTACCTCAATTCTTGATGCCGCTCGCAAAGTAGGTGTTGATATTCCAACTCTTTGTCATCACCCAGATGTTTGTGCAACAGCTGCTTGTGGTATTTGCGTAGTAAAAGTTAAAGGTAAACCTAACATGATTAGGGCTTGTTGTACTCCATTAGAAAACAATATGGAAATTACAACTTTAGATCCTGAAATTGTTGAAGTTCGCCGTACTGTTTTAGAGCTCATTTTAAGTAATCACCCAAATGAATGCTTAACATGTAGCAGAAGTGGTCACTGTGAGTTGCAAGATATTGCTTCTGAGTTTGGTATGAGAGAAACTAGCTTGCCTAATATCTCAAAATCTAAACCAAAAGATGAATCAACTCACGCTCTAGTGTTAGATCCTAGCAAATGTATCCATTGTGGTCGTTGTGTTGAGGTTTGCCAAAACACCCAAAATGTATGGGCTTTAAGCTTCTTAAACCGCGGTTTAGATACAATGATTAGCGCTGCTGGTGGTATTGATCTTGCAGATTCTCCATGTATTAATTGTGGTCAATGTGCTGCTCACTGTCCAACAGGTGCTATTAGTGAATATGATGAAACTCAAAAAGTTTGGGACGCTTTGTTAGATAAAGATACTTATACAATCGTTCAAATTGCTCCTGCAGTTAGAGTTGCAATCGGTGAAGAATTTGGCTTCCCAGTAGGTGAAAACCTAACAGGTAAAGTTTATGCTTCACTTCGCAAAATGGGCTTTGATAAAGTGTTTGATACCAACTTTGGTGCTGACCTTACAATTATGGAAGAAGCAAGTGAGTTTGTAGAAAGATTTACAAAAGGCACAGCTCCACTTCCATTGATTACAAGTTGCTGCCCAGCTTGGGTTGATTTGATGGAAAAATATCATGATGATATGATTCCTAACTTCTCAAGTTGTAAATCTCCTCACGAGATGGTTGGTGCAATGGCAAAAACTTATTTCGCTGAAAAAATGGGAATTGATCCTGCTAAAATTATGATGGTTTCAATTATGCCATGTACAGCTAAAAAGTTTGAAGTATCTCGTTCTAAAGAAATGTCATCTAGTGGTTTCCAAGATGTTGACGTATCTTTAACAACAAGAGAATTTGCTCGTATGATTAAACAAGCTGGTATCTCATTCCAAAGAATTGAAGATCAAGAAGCTGATAATCCACTTGGCGAATATTCAGGTGCTGGTACTATCTTTGGTGCAACTGGTGGTGTTATGACAGCTGCTCTTCGTACCGCTTATAACATGATTACTAAAGAAGAACTCGGTGGAGTTATCTTTGAGGATGTTGTTGGCTTAGAAGGTATTAAAGAAGCTGAGATTGATATCAAAGGCACAAAAATACGTATCGCAGTTGCTCATGGTACAGGTAATGTAGAAAAAGTAATTGAGAAGGTTAGAGCTGCTCGTGAAGCTGGCGAAGAGCCTCCTTATCACTTTATCGAAGTTATGGCTTGCCGTGGCGGTTGTGTTGCTGGTGGTGGTCAACCAAGAGCAATTAACAGCGAAGCTCCACGTCCTCGCGGAATTACCGATGACGTACGTAAAAAACGTGCTGAAGGTTTGTTTAAAGAAGATAGAGAAGCAAAAACTCGTCTTTCACACCAAAACGAATCAATCCAAAAACTTTATAAAGAGTATTTGGGCGCACCTTTGGGTGAAAAAGCACATAAATTATTGCATACTCATTATATCCCACGTCCGAGATATAAAAGGTAGTGATAATTATCACAAAAAATATAAGCGGCTCATTTTGAGCCGCTTTTTTTGTGGAAATTACAGCAAGCTTTGTCTACTTATCAAGCATGAGCAATGTATTTAAGGAAAAGTCATGAGTGTAGAGAAAATATCCCTTACTGTTGAACAAGCTAAAAATATGCTTGAGGCATCTATTATCGCACAAAAAACCAAAAAGGTTGTCGCTCAAATGGATGAGACAGAAGAGAGATATTTTGATAAATATAAAAATTATCATGGTATGCAAAAAAGATTGGCGTTTAACTTTTTAGGGCAGGTAAATCTGGCTAAAGATAGCCAAGAATATTTTTCAAAAAAGGGAATTGATTTATCGCTTAATAAATATGTGCCGCCTAAAGTGACTGCTAAAATTAGCGGGTATTCAAGGGATAATAATCGTGTTTTTCTTAATGCGGATGAAGTGCGCGATTTTATAAAAGGCTTTCATGCGTATAGTATTGATGCTTTATCTGAGAATAGTCTCGATAGAATAGATAGTATTAGGGATAAAGATAAGTTAGACGCATGTTTTAATGCATTGTCAAAGGCTCCTGTAGATGAGTTTACGGCCAATGGGGCAACAAGCAAATCAATGAAGCAGCTTTATGCGTGGGTGATTGCAGAGAAGGCGATGTCTAAAGAAAAAAGAGATAAAATAACTGCGAATATGAACAAAATGAAGAATATTTATATGAATAAACATATGGGGCAGATTATTGGCGAGGCAACAAGTGAGATGCTAAATATAGGTCTCGCAACAGACAAAGATAAAACCGAGCACTTGTTTCAAGATTTAGTTTCTTGCGCTAAAGAAATTAATAATAAGGATGTCGAAGCTGTTGTTGCATCACATATCCTAAATAATGAAAGTAATTCAAAAGGAAATAAGGTGGATTATACTATATTGGCGAATCCATACTTTAGACATGAGGCGCAATCAGTAATTAATAATAGCTTCAAGTTGGATGGCGAATTTATCAAGGAAAAAGCTCCATTGATTAAAAAAGCTAACACCTCAATTGCAGGCCTAGATGAAGATATAAGCACTTTGTTGGAATATTCGGATAAATTTTATGTATATGAAAAAAACAACAAAGACGCATTAAGACTCAACGGCCTTAAGAGAACAAATAATAATAGGTAAAATCTTTATATTTTTAAGTAATTGGCAGTGATTTTTGTCACAAAAACGGCGAATATTATGGCTTTGTTTGTTTTTTTGGTGGAAAAGCGCATAAATTTGTCTAATTATGTAAAATGAATATATCAGGGGGTATTATGGAAAACAAAACATTAAGCGTCGAAGAAGCAAAAGATATTGTTGAGGCATCTGTTATTGCTCAGAAGGCCCAATTCGCTATTGATGATATGGCAAATACAGAAAAAAAATATTTGGGCAAAGACAATATGTTAGCAGTTAATTTTTTTGCACAGATGGGGCTAGTAAATGCTAGCCAAGAATTTTTTGCTAAAAAAGGAATAGACCTTAATTTTGATGAATATGTTAGTCCTGAAATTACATCAAAAATAGATGTATATAAGAAGAACGGCAAAAATGAATATCTTAAATCAGATGAGATAAAAGAATTTATCAATGGTTTTTATGAATATAACATAGCGATTCTAGGTCAAAAGGGTGTCGATAAGATTAATGGTGTTTTAGATAAAGAAAAGTTTAATGCTTGTTTCGCAACATTGATGTGGGTTCCTGTCGATGAGACGACCATAAAAGGCAAAAGAAGCAAGCCAATGAGAGACTTATGGAGTTGGGTTTATACTGAGCAGGCAATAGCAAAAGATAGACGAGCAAAGATCGCTAATAATATGGATAACATGAAAGATATCTATATGAAGAAAGCAATGGCTCCTGTGATTAATAACTCTGCTAATGAGATGATTGATGTCGGTCTCCTTTCAAACAAAGAAACAGCAGAGAACTTGTTTAAAGGCGTGGTTTTTTATTCAAAAAGCCTAAACAAACAAGATGTTAATACGCTTATTTCTACAATTATTGATCACAAAGAAAAGAAAAGTGACGCAAGTGCGTTTGCTCATAATGTGAGTGTTAAAGTGCTAGAGAACCCGTATTTTAAACATGAGGCTCAGAGCGTTATTGATAAAAGCTTTAAGATTGAAGAGCAGTTTTTAGAAGAAAAACGTCCGTTGCTTACAAAGTCACGTGCTTCAATCAATGAGTATAGCGAAGTAATAAAAACCTCATTCGAATATTTTAAGAAATTTGATAAATACGAAGAAGCAAACAAAAATGTGATGATTATAAAAGGCAGGGGTAACTCTGGCAGATAGGCTTGGTGCTAGTTGTGACGAGCAGAAGGTAAGGAAGTAGGTATGGCAAAAAAGGCAATAACTATAGATGAAGCCAAAAGAATAGCTGAGGCATCTTTTTACATTCAGCAGTCGAAGGCTCAGGTTGATAATAATGTGCTAGAAAGCATGCTGCAGGAAGAGAAGCCTCTTGCCGAGAGCTTTTATGCTTATTATTTGTTTATGCGTTCTAGGCAAGTTCTATTTAAAAAACACGGTCTAGAGCTTAATGTGTCTGACTTTATAGGAGAAGATTTATCTCAGAAAATGTTGGCATCTAAAAATGAGGATTATAGCCTTCCTTTAAGCAGAGAAGAAGCTAAAAGGTTTGTTGAAGGGTATAAAGATTTTAATGTGGCAATACTTGGAGATAAAAATATTAACCGTATTTCTTCTTTGCATGATGAAGAAAAATTGAACGCATGCTTTAACAAACTAAAATTACTTAAAGCAGATAAAAATATTGATAATGGCAAGACTAACCAGTATATGCAGTTTTTTAATGATTTTATTCATTTTGAAGCTATTGAAAACAGATTGTCTTCTCAGGAAATTGATAGGCAGGTTTCTGCCCTTAAGTCTACCTATAATCGAAAAAATATGAACAAGACAATCAGCGATTCTGCAAAGGAAGTTTCGAGTGTTTTTTCAATTGATGAGCAAACGGCAAAGTCGTTTTTTGCGGGTGTGATTATATATTCTGATAAGCTTAACAGTGCCAATGCTGATGTCGTACTTAAAAGAATTATTAAGGACAAAGCGGATAAAAATTCTGAAAGCTCTTTTGCGAGCAATGTTGATGATGCAATTCTTAGTAATCCATACTTTATAAATGAGACAAAGTTATTGCTAAGTAAAAAGCTAGATGTGGACAAGCAATTTAAAATTGATAATAAGCAAACGTTAAGCAAAGCTGAAAGCATGAAAAAAACACATGTTGATGCTTTATCTGTAGCTAGTGTTTACATCGATAAAATTTCTAAGTATGAGAAAGAGTCCTTGAAACTTCCAATAGCAAATAGAAAAGCTAGTGCGTCCAGATAATTGCGGGCAATTATTGACAGAATAGACATAATTTTGTATATTGACGGTAATTGGTTTTTAATAAGGGTGTAATATGGTTGATTATGGCTTTGCAGATCTCGGGCAAGACGATGTTGTAAGAACAATCGCTGGAACATATTTGTTGGAATATGCCGATTTGTTAAATTCAAGATTGAATAAATATAAATTACAAGACCCATCAAATATTAATCAACGCGAATTCAAAATGTTTATTACAACTGTTCCTGATCTTGTTGTGATGGCAAATATGCTTAACGATGGCATGGTAGATGATATTGGGAGCAAGGCATCTGGAAAATATGCAAAGACGCTTGATATTTTTAATAAAGAAGAAGACCTTACCCCTGAAGAAATGGCGATTTTAATAGATATTTCTTCAAATAAAACCAAGCAAATTCTCAATAATTCTAAAAATATTCAGTATATTCCACGTAATGATGATGGCTCAATGCTTGAGGTGTGCTTTGATGTGGCCAAGAAAGTGCCTCATGACACATTGATTGAGAATGGTGTGTCGACTAGCGATGCTATGAATATGCTGTTAAATTCAATGGAAATGCGTTCATCAAATTGCAAAAGAGATTACCCTAGTTTGCTAGAAAAATATGAAGCAGCTTCTGACGGATATGCTACTGCTAAAGAAGCTTCTATCAAAACATTTAAATCTAACCTAGAAGAAATAGGATATCCAATTCCAAGTACGGCGTTAAATCAGATAGGAGTGTCTATATCAAATGTTTATGAAGAACAATTAAAAATAGGTAATGATGATATATTAGATGTTAAAGGGATATTAGATAAGGCAAAAGCGACTGAAAAGAAATATAATGTAAATTCAGGCTTTTATTCTGTTGATAGCAAATGGGTTGATAGTTCTTTTTTTGAAGGAGAAACATCAATATTTTTAAAAGACCTCAAAAAAAATATAGTAGGCAAATATAAAGCAACAGAGATGCTACAAAAAAATATTGATAACCTGTTTAGCACTACGAAAACTGCAGATAAATATGCAAATAAAGTTAGGGCTGAGATTAATAAACAAAACGGTGCTAATAAATTAATCGTAGCTCAGCAAAAAAGATCGGGTAGGTAAGATGGCGAATATTGTTATGACAAATGAAGAATTATTAAACACTCTAAAGGGGACTATTGTTGTAGAAAAGGCAGTAGCTTTATTAGAGGCAAATGGTAATTTTATGGATCAGCAATCTAAAATGCGCTCTGAGTTAGAAAGCTATAATGATGATTGGTGGAAGCCCAAAGAAATGATTCAAAAAGATGATATCACCAAAGATCAAGAAAAAGAACTTGGCAGAGTTACCCGCAACATTTGGTGTGGTATAAATGAGATTTTTGATACATGCAAAGAGCTAAAAGTTCCTAATCTTAGTAAAATGGCTAAAGCCTTAAATTCAATAAGTGTGTCACAAGATACACTGAAAAATTATGGCGAGCCCCTATCTGATGATGAGCAAAATGAAGTTTTGCTAGCTGCGGGGAGCTTTTTAAGCAATATAGTTGGTGAAAAATCTGCGATACCATATGTAAATAAATATAATAATGACGGTTTTTATGAAAAAGCATATGGGCAGATTTCTGCTATTAGCGATAAGCAAGAGAAAGCTCTAGCATTATATGTGCTTTCAGAGGCTAGCTTGTGCCAAAGCTCGGCAGCTAAAAAAGATGCTCTTGCGTATGCTTCGGAATACAATGAGAAAGATAAGATTTATAATAGAAATATAGATGATGATGTAAGCAAATTTGCTCGAGATATAAATTCAGACGGAATGTTTCCTGTTACAATAGATGTGCTTAAAAAAGCAGGTAAACAAATAGTTGATTTGTATAAGGAGGCAAAGACTTCTCCAGAATATGCTGATAGAAATATTGAGGAAGAATTATCCGCAGGCGAGGCTGTTGCTACAGCAAAAGTTAAGCAGGAAGAATATAGCTTCTTTAATGATGTTCCTGCTGTAGGTCTTGGTCAAATTAAAGATGAACATATAAACAACAGCTATTTTTTAGGCGGGGTGAAGGATCCTTTAGATAAATGTGGTGAAAAAACCAAAGAGGCAAGCAGAACTAGTATTGCTCTTATTAAAATCTGCGAGGCTGCAAAAAAAGAAAAAGCTGCAGTTGAGGCAAGCCGTATGTTACCTCCAGCAACACATGCATTCGGCGGTAGCTCTAGGTAGATTTAAATATTTTTTTATTAATAAACTCCTTGCATTGTTTTGTGAGGAGTTTGTTGTTTGTGGCTTATATTTATCTTTATTAAAAGCACATGTGAAATGTAGGCGTATCACACACAACGGTTGCGAAATAAATATATTGCGAAGCATCTAAAAGGGGTTTATAATCAGGGTGTGTTGCTTAATTATTGCGATAGGGTGCATCGCATAAATACAAGAGGTGAGTATGGCTGTAAAACATAGCTATAAGAACATTGGCAAGAATCTGCTAGTAGTTTTGCTGTTTTCTATTTTAAACATTCTGTGTTGCGAAATTTCAGAGGATTTAAGCTCCCGTTATAGAGAGATTAGTTACTGGTATTTGCCAGCAGGTATGTTCTATGCTGTATTTGTTACCCTTGGTTTTAGGTATATAGCCCATCTTTTTATTGCCGTAATTATAGGCTCTTATTTTTGTGTTAAGATATTGGGTTGCTCGCAGATTTACCCTGGGGTAGATGCTTCTTGTGTAAGGCAATATGTAGATTTATCTGTGGTTTTTGTTGTTGTCTTTCTTTCAAACAAAATATGTGCAAGATCAATACCATTTAAATGCATAAGATGCTTTTTGATTATGGTGATAAATTTTATCATAATTTCTGCCGTGTTAGCCATTTGGGGTGTTAGATATGATTCATATCTTTTTGATAAATTAGATATGTATATGCTGTCATTTGTTAGTGTATTAAATGGGTTGGTTGTATTAGTTCCATTTAGCATATTTGTGCACGTGCTGATTAAAAAGCCTAAAAGAAAGA
>QKFK01000284.1 GCA_003252195.1 Rhodospirillales bacterium | reverse complement strand
TATTCATCTAAATATACAAAATCTTTGGTAGAAAACTCTTTTATCAATTCTTTTTCTAACTCATGTTGATATTTAAGATCATCAACCAGACCTGCTTTTAAGGCGTCTTTAGCAAGAATAGGGGCATTGTTTACATATTCCATAAACTTATCTTTTGATATTTTTCTTGCTTTGCTGATATCTCCTATAAGTTGGTTGAATAAGCCATTAGCAAGGGCTGTCGTGCTGGTTCTTTGAGCTTCTGTCATGTCATCATACATAAAGCTGTTCATTGCATCTTTATATTCTTTTCTGGCAATAAAACGAGGTTTGATTCCATATTTATCCAGTGTCTTTTTAAAGAATGGTGTTTCAATGCTGATACCTGTTATTCCAACCTCTCCAGTTGGCTGTAAATATATTTTATCAAATGCTGTGGCAAGGTGATATTCAGAGCTACCTCCTCCAAGTGAACCAAAGCTCTCAGAGAATATGTATGCTTTTTTGCCAGCTTTTCTAAAGGCTTTAATTGCTTTGTAGAATTCTTCACTTTGGGCAAGGCCGATAGCGGAGTCACTTATTGTGGCGTATATTGCTTTAACTCGTGGGTCTTTGGCGGCAACTTTAAGCGATCTTAAGCTTTGATAAAAACTTTGGTTATCTTTATAAACAATTCTATCAAGTAGTTCAGATGGTTCTGCTTCATTAAAACTAGTGTCTAAGTCTAGCTTTAATATGAATTTATCTGGTAATGCCGTAATTGCATCATTGGCAGAGCTGTCTGATAATATGTTTGATATCAAAAAGACAACCAAGCCACCAATTAAAGCGAGTAGTAAAACTATAAAAGCAACAGAATATTTGAAAAAAGCAAAAATGCTCTTTTTGGTGCTTTCTTTAGGAGTATCTTGTCTTAAATCTGCAAAAAGAGATTCACTCATGTTGTCCTCCGACGATTATCGGTTGTAGGTTGCTCTTTGTCTTAAAAAATGGTCAGCTAAAACACATGCCATCATTGCTTTTGCAATTGGTACAGCTCTAATGCCAACGCAAGGGTCATGTCTGCCTTTAGTGGCTATAGATGTTTTGTTGCCATCATTATCGATAGTCTGCTTATCAATTAAGATTGAGCTGGTAGGTTTCAAGGCAATGCGAGCAATAATTTCATCTCCGTTAGATATTCCACCTAAGATGCCCCCGCTGTTGTTCTTCATAAATTGTATGTTGCCATCAGCGTCTGTTGTTATTTCATCGGCGTTTTCAGCTCCTGTAATAGAGGCTGCTTCAAACCCATTGCCAATTTCTATGCCTTTTACGGCATTAATGCTCATCATTGCTTTTGCAATCTCGGCGTCTAGCCTATCAAATACAGGTTCGCCAAGGCCAGCAGGAGTGTTTATAGCTCTAACTTCTATAATAGCTCCAACAGAGTTACCTTCATCTCTCATTTGTTTTATTAAATCTTCCCATAAAGGGATAACTTCTTTATCTGGTGCAAAAAATGGGTTGTTTGAAACCTCTGCCCAGTCAAAATTATTTGGGTTTATTTTAATCTTGCCTATTTGGGTAACACAGGCTTTGATTTCTATGTTTTTAATAAAATGTTTTAATAATTTATAGCCAATAGCACCAGTAACTACTCTGGTTGCAGTTTCTCTGGCAGATGATCTCCCACCACCACGATAATCTCTAATGCCATATTTTTGCATATAGGTATAATCTGCATGATTCGGGCGGAATTTAGATGATATTTCGCTATAATCTTTAGAATGTTGATTGGTATTTTCTATCATAAAACCAATCGGGGTTCCTGTGGTTTTGCCTTCAAAAATACCAGATAATAATTTTACTTTATCTTCTTCATTGCGTTGGGTTGTAAATGCAGATTGCCCTGGCCTGCGTTCGTCAAGCCAGGGCTGAATATCTGATTCACATAGTGAAATATTGGCAGGCATGCCGTCAACAATTCCTCCGATTGCCACTCCGTGGCTCTCTCCAAAGCTGGTGAAATTAAAAATTTTACCGAAGGAATTACCAGGCATCTTATTCGCCTTTGAATGCCTCAAAGAAGTCTAAGTTGCCTTCAACATTATCAATAGCCATCATACCAACTGTGTGGTATCCGCTATCAACGTGAAGTACTTCGCCAGTAACACCTTGTCCAAGGTCACTAACAAGTGACATAGCCATGCCACCAACTTCTTCGATAGTGTTGTTTCTGCGTAATGGTGAGTTAGCTTCGTTCCATTTTAAGATTTTACGGAAGTCACCAATACCAGCAGCAGCCAATGTTCTGATAGGACCAGCAGAGATAGCGTTAACTCTGATTTTTTGTGGGCCTAAGTCATTAGCTAAATATCTAACTGAACATTCAAGAGCTGATTTACATACGCCCATTACGTTATAATTAGGAACAACTTGTTCTGCACCATAATATGTAAGAGTTAAGCAACAACCACCATCTGTCATGTAAGGAGCAGCATATTTACAAGCTTCAATGAATGAGAAGCATGAAATGTGCATTGAATTTAAGAAGTTAGGAAGAGTTGAATCGATGAAGCGACCTTTAAGCTCTTCTTTATCTGAGAATGCAATAGCGTGAATTAAGAAATCAATTTTACCAAATTTCTCGCCAACTTCTTTGATAGCAGCTTCAAAGCTAGCTGAATTTGTAACATCACACTCAACTAAAGTGTTGCAACCTACTTGCTCAGCAAGTGGGCGAACTCTTTTTTCTAATTTTTCACCTTGATAAGTAATAGCAAATTCTGCACCTTGAGCATGCAAAGCTTGTGCAATACCCCATGCAATGGATTTATCATTTGCCAAACCCATGATTACGCCTTTTTTGCCGGCCATAAGAGGTGTGTAGTTTGTCATGTGTTTTCCTCTTTAAGTTAGTTGATTAAGTTTTTGAACCCTATATAATAAAGTTGCATATTATACGAAAAAATAGGAATTGCATTATGTATTTTCAAAAAAACACAAAAAAAAGTTTAAAACAGCACTTTAAAAACCAATTTGACTTAATATCTTTTATTGCTAAAAGTGTAAGAAAGGCTAACCTGTTACAGGTTTCTTCTTCTCTTAGCTACACCACATTAATTGCGATTGTGCCAGTTATTGCTGTGGCATTAGCAATTTTTTCGGCTTTTCCTGCTTTTGACAGTGTAAAACAAGATTTACAAGATTTCGTTTTGCAAAACTTTGTTCCATCGGCGACCGATACGGTTTATCAATATGTGACTTCATTTGTAGAAGCTACTGGTAAATTAACTATTTGGGGTGTGGTTGGTATTGCTGTAACCTCAATTTTGTTGTTATCAACCATAGAAAATGCATTTAATTCTATTTTTAATGTAGAAAAGCATCGTCCAATGGTTTCAAAAATTCTTCTTTATTGGACAGTGTTGACTCTAGGGCCATTATTGCTCGGCGCAAGTTTTTCTCTTTCATCATCATTTATAAAGAATCACAGCTACAGTAATTCTTATTTGTCAGCAATGTTGCCATATTGTTTGATGTGGCTTGCCGTATTTATATTATATGTGTTTGTACCAAATACCAAAGTACCTCTAAAACCTGCGTTATTAGGTTCATTTGTGTCATCAATTTTGTTTATGATATTAAAAGGCGGATTTGGTGCATATGTGAAAGCGGCAACAACTTATCAAACATTATATGGAGCACTTGCTGTTCTGCCATTCTTCTTGGTTTGGATGTATGTTTCATGGGCGGTTATATTATTAGGAGCTGCTATCACTGTTGCTATCTCTGAATACATCCGCGAGGATTAGAGCGTAAATTAATGCGTTATTTTGATGTGGTGTAATTTTACGTACTCATTATTCGCTATAATTTATATGCTTATAAATTACTATTGTGTTATCTCTCCAATCCCAATTGTGTGCTATGTGGCGTATAATGTGTGGTTGGAGAGGGACGATTTGTGAAGATTCCTAATTATCTACCAGTGTTTTGATTTATGGCAAGCTCTAGGGTCTTGGTATTATTTTGTCTTGCCATATAATCATTAAGTTTCTTTTGCATTTTTTTGATGCTCTTATCGCTTGTTTTGCTTTTTTTGG
>QKFK01000201.1 GCA_003252195.1 Rhodospirillales bacterium | reverse complement strand
ATTCCAATTGTTCGGCTGCTTCGTAAAACAACTCATCTGCTTGTAGGTGGGCAGCTATGTCATGGCGTATTTGTATAGTATCTTTAATTTTTGTGCTTATTAAAGAATTTAATATATTTTTTGACGGTGTGTCTATTGCCTTTATGTAATAGGAATAGATAAACTGGATATTTTTAGTTATATTATGTGTCAATATAAGTTCGAGCATAACGCCTGCTGATTGCTCATACTCGCGTATATCTAGCAAATCATTGGCTGCCTTATGCAAATATTCAGCTGTATTTTGATTGGGTTTTGTTCTAGAGGTTTTGTTGATTTTAGTAAATCTACGACTCATGTCTAATCCTTGGGATATGGAATCTTTCCAGTATCTTTGTATTCTTCTAAAATTAATTTTAGCTTGTTGAATATGACGGTCCAGTCTTGGTTGTATTTTTTTTCAAGACGATATGTGTTGGGAAGGTCGTAACCATGCTTTTTAAGCTCACATTTGCTTGATTGTGCAAGATTTGTTGTTCTAATAACATTTGTTCCTAGTGCTGCCGCTAGTTCGCCGACGGCTGTGCCAATAGTTATTACTAAATCCATATTTGATAAATAGGCTGCGGTAGCTACTAAATCATCTTTTTGATCTAGCTCAGGGAAGTTATGAACTAAAGTTTTTTCTTTGTTTGCAATAGAATCTAGTTCTTGCCAGACTTCTGTTGAGTATGTTGCATTAAAAAATGTGATGCCTTCGATGGGCATAATCGTTTGCCAGTGATATAAATCGGGGTGCTCTAAATCTCTTTTATCTTTAATTATGCTTTTTACACATATTGCGATTTTAATGTTGGATTCAGATATTTGCTCAATTTTTTCTTTCCAATAAGATTTTTTTTGCAAATCTGGTTTAATAAAATTGCTAATGAGTTTATTTTCTAGTTGTTTTTCATATATAATTTTGCGAGCAGTACCAATAGGTAAATAATAGTCAAAATCATCTCGATGGATATCTTCGTTAAACTTAGATGCATCAATAAGGCGAGATTCTATTTCTGGGTAAGAATTTTTTAGTAGCTCTATAAGTTTTGCTCTGTGATCTTCAAAGATTATTTTCCCGACCATGTTTTTAATAGGAGCAACATAATATAAAAAATGTAATACGTCGCCTATTCCTTGCTCTCCATGCAAAAGTAGTGTTGCTTTTTTGTCTTCTTCTCCGTTCCATTTAGGTTTGGAAAAAACTCTTAAAGGGGTTCTGGTGTTGCTAGCAAATCCCTCTTCATAAAAATCTAAAGCTCTTTTGTTTATCTCTCCTAATTGGTTAATCTTTGCTACGGCTATATTCCATTTTAGATTTTTAGTATCTGGATTTTCTAATAATGCTTTTTCATACAATTCTAAGGCTTTAGATGTTTCGCCAATGCTTTCATATACCGTCCCTAAAGTTGCTTGTGTTTCGGGGCTTTTGTCGCCATTTTTTATCAAATAATCTATTTGAGATATTGCTTGGTCAAATAGATATTTATCCATAAAATGTTTGCAGAGTTCATGGCGTAAGATATACTGGCTCTTTGTGTTTTCATCGACAATTTTATCTATAGTGTTTGTTAGGTTCTGTGCGCTACTTTTATCATAAAATATTTTAAAAGTATCTATCGTTAAGGCCATATTGGGTTGTGTATTATATGCTTTGCATAGTTCATGGATGGCATTGTCAATTTGTCCGATGTTCCAATATATTTTTGCTAGTTCTACAGTGGCTCTAATATGCTTTTGATCTCCAATATTTTTTAATTTATTAATGGCTTCCGCTATGTGCCCATTGTTGTACAAATCAATAGCAGATTTTGTTTCTTGATTTAGTTTGTCTGTTTTTTCTTTATCTGAAAGTAGGCCTGTGTATTCTTCTTCTGCAATTATTGGATATGTTTTGGTCTTTATATATTTTTCTAAATGTTTCTGAGCAATATCTATAGCAACATTCCATTCTTGGTCAAAGCGCTTCTGAATACGGTAAGAGTTTGGTAAGTCGAAGTTATATCTGCGCATTTTACAATCAGGCTGAGCAGAAAGGTTTAATATTTTCCATACATTTATTCCTAGTGCTGCGGCAAGCTCATCTACAGCTGTTCCAACAGATATGATTAAGTCCATGTTTGATAAATAAGCTGCGGTGGAATCTAAGTCATCTTTCTGATCAAGCTCTGGGAAGTTATGAACTTTAACTCCAGTTTCTTGTTCCCACTTATCTAGTTGTGCTTGGCTGTCTTTAGCGTAATTGGCATTAAAAAAGGTTGCCCCTTCTGTTTTTAACAATTTGCCCCATAATTCTGGGCTGGGATACAAATGCTTTCTTTTTAGGGTCATAAGGCCACTAATCCAGCATATTCCTACTTTCAAAGTATTTTTTTTAGTGACACTGTCAATTTTTTCTTTCCAGTAAGATTTTTTATCTTCATCAGCAATAATAAACTTGCTTGGTAACATATGTTTGTTGCCGCTCTCAATAAAAGCATGTTTACGTAAGGTTCCCATTGGACAGTGGTAGTCTAGGTCGTCTCTGCATGAATCTGTATGCATTCGTGTGGTATAATGTTCAGATATTGCAACTTTTATATTTGGTGCAGAGCGTTCGAATAATGGCTTCAATTTTGCGGGGCATTCTAGCGTGCAGTCGTCAAATAGGTGAGATAATTGCTCGATATAACCAAAAAACCTGATTTGATCGCCAATTCCTTGTTCTTCACGGATTAAAAGCTTTTTGCCCTTTATGTTTGAGCCATCCCACATTGGCTTTTTGAAATTGTGGAGGTAAGATCTTTTGTCTATTTTTAAGCCTTCTTCATAATATTCTAAGGTTTTAATGTTTACGTTTCCAAAGGTTGCAAAATCAATAAAAGTATAATTCCATTTTGCTAGAGAATTATCAGGTTCTTCTCGTAAAACTAAATTATACAGTTCAAGAGCTTTTTTAGATTCTCCAGTCATTTGATAGGCCAGAGCTAGGTTGTTGTAATTAGCCAAAGCATGGCTTCCACTGTTTATTAAGTTTTCTAGTTCTTCTCTTGCTCTTAGGTAGTCTCCTGTTGATGTGTAAAATTCTGAAAATGCTCTTTTTAGATGTTCTTTGTTTTTAACGTTGATCTCAAGAGTGTTTTCAAAATATTCAGCCATATTCATATGTATTGCCATGGAGTAAAAAGTACGTATAGGTTCTTTGGTTTCTTCAGATGCATCTATGTTAAAAGCTCTGGCTATATACTCAATTGCCTTCTTATAGTTAGCCTCCTTCCAATATATTTTAGAAAGCAATGCTAATATTATAGGATTATTTGAGAACATAGAGTTGATTTCTTCTATAGCTTCTCTTGCTAAGTCTTTGTTTCCTAATTCGTATATATCACAAATTTTGTTTAGGTTAGTAATCAGGTTTTCTTCTGTTGTGCTAGATATGATGTTGGATATCTTATCTTTGTGACTAACCTTTAAGTTGTCTATTTTTCTAGCTCTGCGTGCCATATGTTTAAGCCTCTGGTTTAGGATAAATTCTGGTTTCAGCATATTGTGTCAAATGTTTTTTAGCAACATCAAATACAACAGACCAATCTTGGTTGTGTAGTTTACTTATTCTATATACGTTTTGATGTTCAAAACCGTGTTTTGCTAATTTACCGATGTTAACTGCAGAAAAATTATATAGCTTCCATGTCTTAACTCCAAGTCCAGCAGCTAATTCATCTACGGCAGTTCCTACAGATATAATTAAATCCATATTTGATAAATAAGCAGCAGTTGAATCTAAATCATCTTTCTGATCTAGCTCAGGAAAGTTATGTATTTTTAATCCTGTGTTGCTATAAAGCTCATCTAGTTCACTTTGAGCAGAGCTGGTGTAATTAGCGTTGAAAAAACTTATCCCTTTTATTTTAAGCAAGTTAATAAACTCATTAAGATTAGGGTATAATTGTCTTCTGCCGTTGGTTATGTAGCTGCTCTTCCAGCATATGCCAACTTTTAGGTCTCCTTCTTTGGTAAGGCTATTTACCTTCTTGCCCCAGTGTTCAATTTTTTCTTTATCTGCCACT
>QKFK01000018.1 GCA_003252195.1 Rhodospirillales bacterium | reverse complement strand
TCTGCAAGCTTGCTGTATGTACAATGCTGTGCTGAGTGTCGGTCTGAGCAATATGCAGCAGTGGCAATCAGGACAGTCAAAGCCAACCGAAATTAAATCCACGTTGCAAAGTATTTTTATCTCGCCATCTCTGAATCGCTGAATAATATCAGCTCTGATTTTTGCAGGAGTATTTCCGTCAAAATGAATAGCGTTTATACCTGACTGCCGGAACTGCTCTGCCATATCCTCTGAATGTTTTATGCTGGAGCAATAGCATATCGTCTGCAACCCGTCAGCATATTTTTTATAATTATCAATCACGTTGCCGAAAACTGCCCTTTGCGATAATAGTTCGGTCGCTGATTGTGAATCGTAGTCTTTGCCTTTGATTTTTAAGGCTGATAAGTCCGAAACTGTCGGCGCAAAATATTTATACTGCGATAAAAAGCCACGCTCAATCAGTTCATTAGCAGTTATTCCGACAAGCAAATCGGTGTAAATATTGCCAAGTGGTTTGCCATCAAGCCTGCAAGGAGTTGCTGTTAAACCGGTTATAAAACAATCAGGGTAAGCATTAATTATTTTAGTCCATGTAGCAGCAGCTGAAAAATGACATTCATCAAAGATAATAAAATCCGGTGCAGGATAATCTGATAAGTGATTCGCCACCGTTGCAACCATGCCGATTACGATTTTATCGGTTGGAATATTAAATCTGCTGAAGGTTTCTATTGTTTGATTAAGAAGCTCTTGCCTGTGTACTAGAAACCAAACTGTTTTATTGTTTTTTGTGGTCTGTTCTGCCATAAACGCAAATAATACCGTTTTGCCTGCCCCACAAGGTAAGCAAATAATATTTCTTTTGTGTCCTTTGCTCCATGACATTTTAATTAAATTTATAGCATCTTGCTGATAATCTCTTAATTTCGTTGTTTTTCACCTCGTTTTTGTTGTTATTTTTGTCAACCTTGCAACCAGTTGCCAAGCGGTTGCCAACTTTTAAAAGCACTCTAAACCCTTTATTTATAACGCTTTGTGTGGTGTGGTTGCCAAGTTGCCAACCTTTTTAGGCTTTCTATACGAGGAAAAAATATTTTTTTGAAATTCACAATTTTTTTATCTTATATATAAACCTATATTTTTTACCCTTATTTTTGGCAACCTTGCCATAACCCTTTTATTTACGGGACTTTCAAAGCATTTATTTTGGCAACCAATTTTGGCAACCGTTAAAATGGCTCATCTGCATCTTCTGGAATTTCTGTTGGAGCTTTAACGAATATAAATCTACCTTTGCTTTTTACATACTTGTCAGTTCTACCTGGATTCGTTTCCGACAACCCATTCCTTACCGCCCATTCAACAAACATTTTCTTATTGAAATTTCCACGCTCTGCAATTCCGCTGAATATATTAGGGTTAATCAGATAATAACCATCCTGAACGTAACCCCACCTCTGAGCTGGCTGAATTTCATCATCCCGGAAGTTATTTCGGTTAATAGCAACTTCGTTTATGATGAACTCATAAGCTCGCTCGTTGTCTGACATAGCCTTATTACTGCGAATCAATGAATAACAGAAATCGAAATCTAAATACACGCCGTCTTTCAGTATGTAATCGGTAAACAGTTTGTCAGCTGTTAATATAAGCGCCATCGGTTGAATCTGTTTACCCTCTTTTTCATTGTCAGTGTCACGGTCTGTGATTTTATTTACAAATTCCGAATGAATCTGCTTTATTTTTTCAAAGCCGATTTCAATAATAATTTCAATAAATTCCTTACCTAAAAATCCGTAGTTTTCACGGATAGTATCTGCAGTAAGCTTTCCTGATGTGCCATCATCAAATATAACTCCTGGGGAAGTTTCTAATTCGATTACACGCAACAGCTCGCCACCGTTGGAAGTTTCCGAAGTGAGCGGTTTTTCTGCGTTTGTAATACTGCAGTTTTTCCAGGAAGTTATTTTATTAACACCCAAATTCACATTAGAACGTTTTTTCCCTGTTCCACCTGCAAGAAAGTAAATGAAATCGCTGAAATCACCCTGTTTTTGTGAGGACATAACACGCTTTAATTTCGACATATCGTCGCATATAAAAGGCAAGTTATTCAGAAAATCAAGATATATCTCGAACACTGTTGCAGTGTTTTTCGGATCCGACATATATCCATCCTCTGACGGATCACCCCAAATTGAAGCCGCCAACATTGTTGCAACCGTCTTGCCTTTTCCAGCCTCGCCGTATAAGTGAAATATGAACGGCAACAGCCCCAGCGGTTTTACCAGTACGCTTGCCAGGGAAGTGGCAACAAGCAACATAGGCTCTTTGCGGTCACGCTTGCGAATATCTTTAATCAGATTTATATATGTATCACGTTTTCCGTGTTCTGAAATTGCATTAAAAACGCTTGAAAAACAGCTTTCAGAGTCAAACACTATTTCGTTATCAATGAACGGCATAAAACTGTTGTAATTATCAAGCCAACCCATTTTACTTGTTGACATCTGCACGGGAATGTTATAATTGTAAGTCAATATTTCCGTAAAATATCGTGCTAAAAATTTTGCATTTTCACTGCTAAACAGAATTCCGGAACGAACAATTGAAATTATCTTATTTGCATTTAAAAGAACCGAATTATCAACGACAATTTCTTTCCAGCGACCATCTTTGTAGAATGCTATAACGGTTTTTTCATCGCCTGTCTGCAAGTTCACAAGTCGCATTACCGGCAAAACTGGGTTATAGCAAGCGGTTACTTCGCCAAACATTGTATAAGTTCTAACGCCCTGCATATCACATTCCCAAGTGCCACAATTAAGGATAGGGTAGGTATCGTCATATTGAGTAACATTATTGCGATCTGTCTTAACAACCGCCTGCTGCATATCTTTTAAATACTGCTTGAATTGGTTTTTAAAAGCCTTGTATAATGTTTCAAATTTAGTTTTAACACCCAAGTCTGAGGCTCTGTCTGTGAGCTGTAAATATAGTTTCGTGCGTTCGACTTCATCCTCAATTGTAAATAATTCGTCGAATGTTTCATCATTCAGAATAGTTTCAGCAGTTAAGATTTGCAAGTTCAGTTTCTCTCACCTCGATTTTATACCGAATAAATTCGATATTATGTATTGCCACGGCAGTAGCTTCGTCAGGCTCTCCGCCGTGGTAATTAATTATTAATTGGTGTGCTTTTCTGTGTATAGCTGATAGCCTTTTCAATTCCGCTAACAACTCAGCTTTCTGTTTCTTTGCCTGTTCTCGCTCGTATTGTAATTTCTGTACTTTCCGATATTCTGCATAACTCGGTTTTTCGTCCAGCCCTAAATTAAAATCAGCATTTAATTTTTTAACAGCGTCAATAAAATTAAGCCCGAATAATTTCATTAAGAATGTAATTACATCCCCACCCATACCGCAACCGAAGCAATAGAAGCCTCGGTTGTTGGGATATATCTTAAATGACGGTGTGTTGTCGCCTGAATGGAACGGACACCGTGAAAATCCTTGACGATTAATCGGTATGCCATAAGTTTGACAGGCCTGTGACAGGGTGACAGATTGTTTTATTATTGAGGCATCCATCAGAACGGCACGCCTGCATCGGACAAAACTTCTTCAAAGTTGTCAGGCAGCGGAACGTTTCTGCCTTGCTCGTTTACTGCCTCAACAGCTTTTGGCATTGGAATTACAAACTCACATACAAGCGTTCTATAAGTTTTGCCCTCATGCTCTTTAACATCAAGCTTTCCAATGCAAAACACAACATCAAGCTTTTTCAAATTCTTTGTAGACTTCGCAACCTCGTGCCAACAGTCACAATTTACCCAGATAGCCTCGGGCTTGTCCTGCCCCTCAACTGGTCGTTCGCCAACTTTAACTCCAAACTTAGTAAGTGATGAATTTTTATCGCCAACTGTTTTATATTCCGCATCCTTTGGAAGCGCACCGCATATAATAATTGAACCGTCTTGTAATTTACCTTGCATTTTTATACCTCCATAATCCTATAACCTCCATAATCCTATAATCTGTAAACCCTGTAAGCTTTTTTGTGAACCTGCAACTATTGCACTTTTCGCAACGTTCAGCTACAATTTTACCCTGCTTAATTTCATTAAATCGCGGTGATTTTTCAACTACTTCAGCAAGAGCCACATCAAGCACCTCTTGTGGAATTTCAAACAGCCCTAAATCTGTTTCTTTTTCCTTTGTTACGCCTGCGATAATGAAGGGCAAAACCTTGCCTGTGTTCTGCCTCACAACTTCCCGGTATATAGCGCCCTGGATGTCATACCTCCAAAAATCAACAAAATTCTGCTTTCTGCCGTCTTTCCATTGTGGCTGAAAATCTCGCATACACTTTAGGTCAACAATTGCCTTATCCTCGTGATAGCTGTCAATCTTAATCTTGTAAGGTACTCCGGCAATTTCGCCAGTCATAATAACTTGCTTTTTGCCTGACATGTATTTCATAAATACTGGGTCACGCTCAATGCGCTGAATTATGTAATCTGCTTGCTTGTATTCAGCTTTAAGGTCACCATTTTGTTTAAAGATTTCCGGATGCTTTGCTCTGAAAATATCCAAAGATCCCTCGAAATGTGCATCAACATAAGAACCAACCAAAAGCGCCGTTGTTTCTTCCCTCGGATATTCGCCGTTAAGTTCTGCAAGCGCTCCGGATTCGCACTCCAAAAAAGCCTTAAATTGTGAGGAGCCCATGTATTTAAGGCTGTGTGCGGTGCTAAAATAGTTTTCGTTTGACAAAGGCTCATTAAGAGCCTTGTCAACCTTTAAATCAAAGTTATCCATTATAAATAAGCCACCTCAATTTCGTTAGAATCACTTGTGCGTGTTGCGATAAACTGCAAGCCCTTTTCCTTGCACTTTGCGTATAATTTCTCACGATTTTCCGTTGAAAGTTTTTCAGCTCCGTCAATCAATATAATCTGCAAATTGTTTGGCTTGCTAATTGCCACATCAACACACAATAGCAGCTGTTGCCCCTCGGATAAATTGCTTATCGGAAGCGGACCATTACCTAAGCGGACCATTACCTAAATCAATCAGCGGAATCCCGTTTTTAACAGTCAATCCCTCAACTGGAATTTTCGCAGTCTGTAAAATCACTCCCGGAAGTTCTCTTGCAAGCTCAATTTTCGCAGTTAGCGTTTCTGATTTATCAGTGAGTTTTTCAATTTCCGACTGCATTTCAACCATTCTGCGATATTCGTTAAGGTGCTTTTTCATCTGCTCTGCTTGAGTTGCCTCTGCTTCCATATCAGCGGTATCAATAGGAGTTTTGTCTATGTACTCATCAGCAACCTTGATATCGCTATCTAAGGCGGCAACCTTTTCCTTGTACTCTGATTCAGCAATTTTCACCTTATCAGCTAACTTACTGTCAAGCCCTGCGAGTTTATCCTCATTCGCCTTAATCTGTGCTTTCATACGTTCAATGCCTTTTAAAAGCCCCTCGCGCTCGTTTGAAATAGCGTCCTTTTCAGCTGAAATTGCAATTTCCTTTTCAGCTTCATAGCCTCGAATTTTTCCGTTGTAACTGTCTTTGAAAATCTTTGCACGCTGAATTCTTGAATTAGTTTCCTTTGCAGCATTTATTTTCTTATAAGCTTCCGACAAGTCGAATTTTTCCCATTTTTCAGGAGTATAACCGTCGGGAATATCCTGTGCAATGTCCTCGACAAAAGCCTTTTTGTTTCTGATTTCACGGTTAATATCCTGCCTTGCCATGAAGTAAGCCCCATTCTCTGCCTGGATGTCATTAAGCACCTGAAGAATG
>QKFK01000148.1 GCA_003252195.1 Rhodospirillales bacterium | reverse complement strand
TGGTTATGTTAGCTGCATATCTCGCTTAGATAAATAGTTAGCAAAAACTTCAAATGCAACCCTTTATATAGCGATTAAATATACAAAAAAAACAGCTGAAATGAAAGAAGGTTTTAAGAAGATGGGGACAATTACTCAGGAAAAGATCTTAGACGCACTAAAACAGATAAAACATAAAGACCAAGACCAGAATTTGGTTGAAAAAGGTATTGTAAGTGCGGTTGATGTATCTGATGATATGATTATTATAACTATGGAAGTTAGCCCTAAATTAATATCATTTTTTGAAGAAACCCGTTTAAAGGTTGAAGAAGAGATTGAAAAAATTGCTGGTAGCACTAAAGTTTCAGTTGTTTTAACTGCTAAAAAAGACACTCAAAAATTGACCGAAAAACCTAAGCAAGCTCCTCAGATTCAAAAGATGGAGATTAAAGGTGTTAAAAAGATTATCGCTGTTGCCTCTGGTAAAGGTGGTGTGGGTAAATCAACTGTGTCAGTTAACCTAGCTATGGCGCTTAGCTCACTAGGGCTTAAAACAGCTTTGTTTGACGCTGATATTTATGGCCCATCTCTTCCTAAAATGATGGGGCTAGAAGATGCAAGACCAGAAAGCGTTGATGGAAAACACTTCTTGCCAATCGAGCAATATGGGGTTGAATGTATGTCACTAGGATTTATGGTTGACCCAGCTTCTCCTGTTATTTGGCGTGGGCCAATGGTTTCAAGTGCGATTGAACAATTACTTGGCGATGCCTCATGGGGTGATATTGATGTGATGGTGATTGATTTGCCTCCTGGTACTGGTGATGCTCAATTGATGATGAGCCAAAAAGTTCCACTCGATGGAGCAATCATTGTTTCTACTCCTCAAGATATTGCCTTGCTTGATGCAATCAAAGGCTTAAACATGTTCCATAAAGTTGGGACAGATATTATTGGTGTGATTGAGAATATGAGTTATTTTGTTTGCCCAAGTTGTGGCACTCGCTCTGAGATTTTTGGTCATGGTGGAGCAAAGCAAACTGCTGAAGAATTGGGCGAAGAATTCTTAGGCGCTGTTCCTCTCCATATTGATATTAGAAAACATGCTGATGAAGGTTCTCCAATTGTGGTATCTGACCCAGAAGCACCACAAAGTAAAGCCTTTATCGCGATTGCCGAAAAAGTAAAACAAGCAATCGGCTATTAATAGATTACTTTTATTTGTTAGCTAGTTAACAAAAAAACCGCTCTAAGGTTAAGAGCGGTTTTTATTTAATTCATAGATATTTCTAGAATTTAAGCAATTGCTTTAATGCTTGCATGTGAGCGTTATTAAGAGCAATTTTGCCTGACTTAATGTCGTCTAATTTAACCCATTGAGATTTACCTTTTTCAGGTGTGTCCCAAGCTTCATCATCAACATCTTCGCCTTCAAATTCATATAACCAGAAAGTTTGGTCATAGTTCCAATATTCATCGCTAACTTCAGCATAGAATTTTACATATTGGTGGAAAGTTTTTTTAGCTTTACCAAACTCAAAAACCATACCAGTTTCTTCGATTGTTTCACGCATAATAACATCTGCGCAATCTTCATCCATATCCATTCCGCCGCCTGGGAAGTCTGGGAAGTCTGCTACATCTGGAGCAAATGGAGGCCAGCTAACCAAAATGTGTTCATCACACATAATTACGCCCCACACGCCTTTTCTGTCTCTAATAATATCTGTGTTAAAAGGTTCGTGCTCTCCGCCTCTGCGGTCAATGTATTTCATTATATTACCTCTTTATATAAGAACTCAAAAAAACATAACTCATATAGTTCTAACAGAAAAAACTAGTTTTTAACAAGCATTTTCAATGATTTTATGCAAAAAATTTATATGAGAAATAAATAGCTGCGATTATTCCTGCTATGTCAGCCAATAAAGCACAAGCTAGACCGTGTCTAACTTTGGTTACACCTGCCGAACCCATATAAACTGCTAATACATAAAATGTGGTTTCTGAACAGCCTTGAATGGTAGCAGCCATAAAAGCAGGTAAAGAATCCGCACCATAATGAGCCATGGTTTCAAGCATTAGTCCTCTTGCTCCTGAACCGCTTAAAGGCTTCATAATTGCGGTGGGTAGGGCTGCTACAAATGATGCATCAAAGCCAAAATAATTTAACGCTTGGCTTAAATAATTAAGGCTTAAATCAATTGCACCTGAGGCCCTTAATACGCCAATAGCAACTAGCATGGCGACTAAATAGGGGATAATGCTTATTGCAACATTAAAGCCTTCTTTTGCTCCTTTAACAAACTCATCATACACAGGAATTTTTTTAACTGCTCCTGCGGTTAAAAAGCTGATGATAATGGCAAATAAAATAAAGTTGCCAGCTAGTGATGAATAATCAGAACGTAAATTCTCTGGCAATTGTAAAAAGCCATAGGCAATGCTTGAGATAACAGAAATTGCCCCGATTAAATAAGCCGATATAACTTTATCTAATTTGATTTTTTGGCAATAAGCTACGGATAAGAAACCCACTAATGTTGAAATTGAGGTGGCTAATAATATAGGGATAAAAACGGCTGTGGGAGACGCTGCGCCCATTTGGGCACGATACATAAAAATAGTAATTGGCAATAAGGTTACTGATGATGAGTTAATCACCATAAACATGATTTGAGCATTAGAAGCTGTGTCTTGCTTTGGGTTTAACTCTTGTAAATCTTTCATCGCTTTAATGCCAGCTGGGGTGGCGGCATTATCTAGCCCTAAAATGTTGGCTGCCATATTCATAATAATTGAGTTAAAAGATTTATGATTGGCAGGGACTTCGGGCATAATTCGCTTAAATAATGGCGAGAGTAACTTGGTGAGGCAATTAATAATCCCTGAGCTTTCGGCAATTTTCATCATGCCGAGCCAAAAGCACAAAATGCCCGTTAGCCCGATTGATATCTCAAACCCAGATTTGGCAGATGCAAAACATGCTTGCACTAGCCCGTTCCAAACTCCTATCCCTGAGCCAAACAAGCTTTGGCAGATGGCAGAAATAAAAGAGATAACAAAGAAAGCTAGCCAGATGTAATTAAGCATGATTAGAAACTCTGTAATGAAAAATTAATGTTATTCCCTATGATTATGAGCTATAATTTATCAATATTTTGTAAATGTGGGTAGAGGTAATTTCTATGAAATTTTCAGAGATTATAAGCGATGAGAATATGTCTTTTGAGGAAATGACTGCTGAACGTGACAAACTCAAGGTTATGAGCAGATCTGAAAAGGCAAAATTGAGTTCTGAAGAATTAGCAGGGCGAGAAACAAAAGAAAACCCTATTTTATCTGTTGAAAGACAAAAGAAAAATATAGCCTCAATTGCTAAAATGTTGGTAAACGGTCACGCTGGATATGAACAGTTTGATGAAGGTAGTAAGCGTACTTTTGAGAAAGAAATTGAGAGATTGTACAATGGTGCAGATAAAGAAGTTGATACTAAAAGCTTTGTAGCTTCTTTGGGAAATGTTTTTCTAAAGATGCCTGATAACCATTTGCAGATTAGAGATTCTAATGGGAACAGTTTGTTTCATGAAGCGGTTGAACCTAGTGTTGGTAAAAATGTAGAAGATAAAGCAAAATATAGCTTTACTACAAAAGAAGTTAATGGGCAAAAAGTTGGGGTTGTTGCTCTTCCTGATTTGGGGAGTGTCGCGGCTCCACAATGGGCGCAATTTGCAAAAGATTTTGAAAAAGCTAGATTTGATGAAAACGGTAACGAAAACTGGGATTCTATAATTATTGATGCCAGAGGTATGCCAGGTGGTAATAGTGCTCCTATGGAGTTTCTTGCTCGCTCATTATATGGAAATGAAGTTAGATCATGCGATAAAGAAACGCATAGAGATACTAAAGAGGCCGATTACCTTCGTTATATAAATAAAGATATAACAGAAAAAGAATATAAAGATAGAATGGCTAATCACAAATATACTGGGAAAAATGTAGTTTCTTTAGATTCTTCTAATCACCCAAAAGATTTTCCTGCGTTTGTTAATGGTGGTTATAATCGCCCGATTAATATGTTAATAGACCGAGGTCTAGCGTCAGCAGGGGAAAGTTTATATTCTATGATGAAAGATCACCCTGGGGTTACTTTTATTGGTGAAAGAACCAATGGATGTTGTACCGAAGGTAGTGCAAAAGAATATGTAGCTGATTGTGGGTATGGTATTAAACTTGCTACACGCCATAATTTGTATAAAGAAGGTGTGGTGGAAAAGAAAGGTTTTGCTCCAGATATTGATGTTAGTGGTAAAAATGCTTTTAACTACACTATTGCTAATTTAGATAAAATTAACTCAAAATCTATAGCAAAGATAAATAATTATAAAATTCCTGACGGTTATAATAAGCTCAAAGATTTGCCTATAACTCAAAATGATATGACCTATATCAGAGGTGTGCGAGATGGTTATCCAATTGATGTGGTTAAGGGGCTTTATGATCCATTGAATAAAGAAGATGGAAAAGCTCAAAAATGGGAAAAATTGTTGGATTTTGCAAAAAATGGTAAACAAGTAGAAGCACAAACAAAGCTTAAAAAATTAAGTAATACTTCTGTAAAACCACCTAAATTAAAAAGTAAAGCCTGTGGTGTTGGTAGTAAGGGGCAGAAGCTTGCAAGTATAAAGGCTCGTATTGAAAATATCTCTAATCCAACAAAAAGTGAAGGTAAAGGGCAAAAGAATATTGATAGCAATGTTGCTTCTATTGCTTCAAATGCTAAAAAAACTCGCTAAGGAACGGTTTTTGCCTGTGGGTCAGGTTTGATAATTAGAACTCTTATGTTGTTAAAGCTATATCAAAATAATGTGAACATAATAATATTTGCTAATAAAATATTGGACAAAATTTATGTCTAGTTTATGATGTTTGATGTATTAAGATATTTGATATGGGAAGTTATGGAAGATAAAGAACAGCAAAATATAGATGATGTAGAGAAATTAGAGGCCTTTGCTAATTCTAAAAGCAAGGTTTATGCATTTCCACCTGCCACCAATATTGATGACTTGGCAGAGCATCCTTTTATGCGTTTTTTGTCTGCTAGTGGCAATCAACAAGCTAAGAAAATATTTTTAGGTGAGGATAATCAATTAAGCGTAGCAAAGGCAGATGGTAAAACTAAGCTATCGTCTTTTGTGAGTAGCTTAGAGCAACGGTTTGCAGAGCTTAACCCTAATAGTGCAATTATCTTAATTGACCCAGATGTAATTAAGCAGTTTGCTAATCTCTCACGTGAAGATGAAGTTGACGTTGCGTGGCATAATATTTATGGAAAAGTAGCATCTTTTGTAGATAAAAATCCTGAGTTTGCTGGGGTTAAATTATCAGGCCAGACTATTAGTGATATGGCTCAAAATGCAGTTGGTGGAGATTTCCCCGATACGTTTTCTATAAAGTTAGATAACAAGAAAAGACTTTCTATAATTGTTTTGGGTGATGTGAACAAAAGCATGTCTCAAAAATTATCATCAATGTTTGATAAAGATGTTTGTATTAACAAAAATCTAGGCATAACTAGAGAAGAATTTACAGATGCAATTATATTCCATGAGATTGCACATGGCTTGAGCGATGAATGTGGTAGAGACCCAAATGATGGAGAAGATTTTTTAGATATTCGCCATAAGGAAGAAGGGTTGGCAGATGTGTTTTCAACCTTATCGATGATTAAGCACCATGGTAATCATAAATTTGCAAGAGCCTTGGGTGATATTAGAGCGATATCATTTAAT
>QKFK01000138.1 GCA_003252195.1 Rhodospirillales bacterium | reverse complement strand
TAAATAAAAGCTCGTCTTGTTTGGGGTCATATAAAATAGCGGCAATAGCTTTGCCTCTTTCAAATACTTCTCTTGTAAATTCGTTACTCATACCGCCTTTATATAGTGGTATTTTAAATTTGTATTCATCTAGCGCAAAAAACTTCTTAAATACACGTTTTTTTTGAGAGATTACATCTGATAAACCGAATTTTGATTGTAACATGGTTACGTTACCTTAAGTGTTATTGTTAAAACTTAAACATAGTTAATAAAATATTGTAATATGTTTAATGTTTCATTATCAAAACAAAGATACTACAAAAGAATCTTATTTTGAAGCTGTGTTTTATTTTATATAAATATATCAACTAGTTATAGTGTTATAATAGCGTGACATTATTCGTAAAATGCTAATCGTAGCAAAAAATCTATTTGTTTTGTAAAAATATCTCTTGCGTTTTTTATTAAAAAGGTTATAAAACCCTATATTAACGCGATTTTTCACGTTAAGGTATTTATTCCTGTGCGGGTGTGGTGAAATTGGTAGACACACTAGACTTAGGATCTAGCGGCGCAAGCCATGGGGGTTCAAGTCCCTCCACCCGCACCAGTTCCTTTTTTGATATGCCGAATTTATATAATGTCGGCAAATTTTAATTAACTTTAGGTGAGCTTAAAATTAGCGCCTATAGGCTTAGATAAGAGATCCACATGCAAGTAAAAGAACTAAAAACCGAAGGTTTGAAGAGGGAATATGAAATCGTTGTTCCTTCAAAAGATATCGAGAAAAAATTAAACGCTCGTATTGAAGAAGTTGGTCGCTCCGTTAAAATTGACGGTTTTAGACCTGGTAAAGCTCCAAAAGATTTGTTGCGTCAACGTTATGCAGCTTCATTATATGGTGAAGTTTGTGATAAAGCAATTAACGATGGTATGGAAGAATTGTTGAAAGACAAAAACCTTCGTCCTGCGCTACAACCTGATGTTGAGCTAAAAAACTTCAAAGAAGGCGAAGATTTAGTATTTGCAGTTAATATGGAAGTTGTTCCAGAAATTGGCGCTGTTGATTTCGCAACATTGAAATTAGAACGCTTAAAAGCTGATGTTAGCGAAGAAGAAGTTCAACAAGCTTTAGAAAGAATTGCTGAAAGCAGAAAACAAACAGAAACAATCACTGAAGCTCGTAAAGCTAAAAAAGGTGATGTAACATTGATTGACTTTGTTGGTTCAATTGATGGTGTTGAATTCCCAGGTGGTGCTGGTAAAGGACATTCTTTAGAGCTTGGTTCAAATTCATTCATCCCAGGTTTTGAAGATCAATTAGTTGGTGCTTCAGCTGGTGATAAAGTTGATGTTAAAGTTACTTTCCCTGCAGAATATCACGCTAAAGATTTAGCTGGTAAAGAAGCTGTGTTTGCTGTTGAAGTTAAAGAACTTCGCAAATACAAAAAAGTTGAAATTAATGACGAATTTGCAAAATCATTAGGTGAAGAAAGCCTTGATAAATTCAAAGAAGCTGTAAAAGAACATATCTCAAAAGAATATGATTCAGCAGCTCGTCAAAAATTAAAACGCTCACTTCTTGATGCTTTGGCAGAAACTCATTCATTTGAAGTTCCTACAGGTTTGGTTGAAGCAGAATTTAAGCAAATTCTTACTCAATATGAACAAGCTAAAAAAATGGGTAATCTTGATGAAGATGATCAATCTAAAAGCGAAGCTTCACTTAAAGAAGAGTATAAAGATATTGCAGAACGTAGAGTTCGTTTAGGCCTTCTATTAGCTGATGTTAGCGAAAAGAACAGCATTAAGGTTGCTCAAGATGATCTTAACAAAGCTATCTTTGATGAAGCAAGACGCTTCCCTGGTCAAGAAAAAGCTGTTTTTGAATATTATTCAAAAAATAGAAATGCAGTAGAAGCTCTTAAAGCTCCTATCTTGGAAGAAAAAATTGTTGATTTTATTTTAGATAAAGTAGAAATCACAGATAAAGTTGTTCCTGTTGAAGAGTTGTACTCAAACCCAGAAGCTGAAACAACATCTAAAAAATCTACAGCTAAAAAGTCAACTGCTAAAAAAGCTACAGCAAAGAAAGCATCTTCTAAAGAAGAAGCAGAAAGCGCTGAGTAAATTTTAGCTAATAGCTTAAATTAAATATGGCGGGGTCTTCCTCGCCATATTTTTTTGTTGTGAGTGCCATGCTACTGTTGTTTGTTGGTGGTGTTGATAGGTAGTGTTTTGTTATTTGTTTTTTTCTTAATACAAAGAATTGCCATAAGGAAAACGCTGTAACTTCGTTTATGGGGTTGAATTTTGTTTTGTTATTAACTATTTAACTTTTTGATGGTTAAATTTACTAACTTTTTGATTTTAGAGTTGTTTATTTTAGCGACAATCGTTAGATTATATAGGACTTGTTTTTTACTTTACTAAGAAAGAGATAGATATGTTTGAAAGAGATCCAGTAGACGTTTTAACTAATACTTTGGTTCCTATGGTGATTGAACAGACTTCACGCGGGGAACGCTCTTATGATATTTATTCAAGATTATTAAAAGAGAGAATTATTTTCTTAACTGGACAGGTTGACGACAATATTTCGAGCCTTGTTTGTGCTCAATTGTTGTTTTTAGAATCTGAAAATCCAAACAAAGATATCGCTTTTTATATCAATTCTCCTGGAGGTGTGGTTACATCTGGTCTTGCTATGTATGATACTATGCAATATATCCGTTGTGATGTTTCAACCGTATGTATGGGACAGGCTGCATCTATGGGGTCATTGTTATTGACTGGTGGTGCAAAAGATAAACGTTTTGCTCTTCCTAACTCTCGTATTATGATTCACCAACCATCAGGTGGTTTCCAAGGTCAGGCAACTGATATTGAAATTCATGCTAAAGAAATTTTATCAATTAAAGCTCGTTTGAATGATATTTATGTAAAACATACAGGGCAGAAACTTGATGTAGTTCAAAAAGCTATGGAACGTGATAACTTTATGACAGCTGAAGATGCTAAAAAATTCGGTCTTATTGATAAAGTTGTTGAGAAAAGCTCTATTGCATCTGATGATGCAGAAAAAACTGATAAGAAGAAAAAATAGTAGGAAACATCTAGGGTTAATTTAATCTTAGCTCTTTTTTGTTACTTATAAAGGTGTTACAATCATTATTGTGCAAGGTCTAAAAAGTTTTATTTTGAGGTTACTATGACTAAATCATCCGGAGGGGACTCAAAAAACAGCACTTTGTATTGTTCTTTTTGTGGAAAAAGTCAACATGAAGTGAAGAAACTTATTTCTGGTCCGACCGTATTCATTTGTGATGAATGCGTTGAGCTTTGTATGGATATTATCCGTGAAGAGCAAAAGCCGGAAGATAGCGTGAAGGGAAAACTCCCTACACCGCGTGAAATTATGAAAATTTTAGATGATTATGTAATTGGTCAAGATTATGCTAAAAAAGTGTTGTCTGTAGCCGTATATAATCACTATAAGCGTTTAGCTGCAGGCGAAAAAGGTTCTGAGGTCGAAATTGCAAAATCAAACGTTGTTTTGATTGGTTCAACAGGTTCTGGTAAAACCTTGCTTGCTCAAACATTAGCTCGTATTTTAGATGTTCCATTTACAATTGCTGATGCTACAACTTTAACAGAAGCTGGTTATGTTGGTGAAGATGTTGAAAATATCATCTTAAAATTACTCCAAGCTGCTGATTACGATATTGAGAAAGCTCAACGTGGTATTGTTTATATTGATGAAATTGATAAGATTTCTCGTAAATCTGATAATCCATCAATTACTCGTGACGTATCAGGTGAGGGCGTTCAACAAGCATTGTTGAAGATTATTGAAGGTACTGTTGCTTCTGTTCCTCCTCAAGGCGGCAGAAAACATCCACAACAAGAGTTCTTACAAGTTAATACTACAAATATTCTCTTTATTTGTGGAGGTGCTTTTTCTGGGTTAGAAAAAGTTATTTCTCAAAGAGAACAAAAAACATCTATCGGATTTGGCGCTGAAGTTCATGCTCCTGACGAAAGAGGTAGTGGCGAATTATTTAAGAGCTTAGAGCCTAATGACCTTGTTAAATATGGTATTATTCCAGAATTAGTTGGTCGTTTGCCTGTTATCGCAACTTTAGAAGATTTAGATGAAACTGCTTTAATCAAAATCTTAAAAGAGCCAAAGAATGCT
>QKFK01000152.1 GCA_003252195.1 Rhodospirillales bacterium | reverse complement strand
GAAACAAAAACAGAAAACGCATCAGAGCCGCTAAATGAGGGCGGATATTTGTCACTTAGAAAGCCGTCTATAAAACAAGGCGGATTAGCATCTTTTTCAGATAAAATTGAAAAAATGCAATTTGACGCAAAAGAAGACACAAAAACTATTTCAGATAGCTTACTCGACAAACCAAAACAAGCTGACACAAAATTAGCATCTAGCACAAATACAAATGATATTTTAGAGATACCTAACAAGGAGCAGATATCATCTGTAATATCGAGCAATTTAACCGTTACAGAAACAGTTAAAAAGGATGCCCCAACACCCATTTTGGCTCAAGCTACACCAAAGATTCCAGAACCCGTGTCTAAGGCTCTCACTTTAAATGAAACAGCAAAGCAAAACGTTAAAAGTTTTGATGATAAAGAAACTATAGCATCACTTGATGATAATATTTTTTATATTCCAGTTGAAAAATCTGGGTTTGCCCAAAATGACAAACCGTTGTTCCCATCAGTCCCATCAGAAAAACACGCTGTAGAAAATACGCCAAGCCAAATTGCCTACCAAAATAACAACTCAGCACCAACACCAGAAGTTGCTAATACTATTGCTAGAGCAGAAAATAATGCGCCAATGATTATCCCTGTTGAGCCTAAAAACACATCATACGACAGAGATTATTCAAAAATCACACATGGCACTCCATGGAAAATTGCAAAAACAGCAAAAAGGGCTAGTTTGGCTAATAAAAATTATGACAACATAACCCAAAACAGTGAACAACTAGCCTCAGTATGGACTAAATTACCTGCAAAAGATAGTTCTATAGACATGCCTGAGGTTGATGGAACATTGCTTGTTCACAATGATGATGAGCAAAACAAGAAATCTACAGATAATTACAAAGAGAAAATGATTAAGCTTTCTGACTACGATGTTAGTGTTGCTCAACTTGAAAAAGAAAACAACAGCTCTTCATTGATTAACGTTGCTGACAAGGCATCAAGTATTGACGATTTTCCTATTTTAGAAAAAATGCCTGACGATGATATCCCTTCATTAGGTGATTTGCCGCCAATTTCAGAAAATGAAAGCTCTAGTGACGATAAAAAATCTGGTAAAATTGGTGATTTAGTGACTTCTATTACCTCAATTTTTGGAAATGATAGTACTGGAACAGTTAAAGAAGGTGACGAAACTTCTTCACCTGGAATATTAGAGAAAATAAACCAAAAAATATCCAGTGCAGTTAAAAGTGAGGAAAAAAGTTCCGATAAGAAAAGCACGAATACAAATGCTGCTAAATCTTCATCTGGCTATAAAAAACCAAAAATGAAAGGAAGCAACTCTGTAGAAACAACCGCCAGCTCATACATATTACCAACAGAAATGCGACTATCATTCCAACCAGATATGGCAAGTATATCAGGTCAAACTTTAAAGTGGTTTTACAAATTCACACAAAAAGCCAAAGAAGATTCTGATACTATATTAGAAATAAGAATGAGCGCACAAACTCCTTATGATTTAAAAAGCAGAAGGGGAGCTATAATAAGCAACATATTAAAATCGAGCAATTTATCTGAGAGCAAAGTAAGAATGCTTTATACAGATAGAGCTCCAAACACGCTAGTATTACGCTTAATTAAAAGCTATGACGAAGCAGCAGACACTAATAGAACCTTTTATCAAAATAATACATACAAACAATGGTAATTATATTTACCGAAAATCAACCTTTTTAAAATACCATCATAATGATTGAGTCTTTTTTGTTTCAATTATTTGGTTAAATTTTAGTTTTGTTTACTAATTTTTGGCATTTTAGACGTCATAATCATAATAAAGATTATGAAAAGGGGTATAAGAAGGTATGAATAAAGAATTTAAAATATCGGTTTTGAGTGCTATTTGTCTCCTAATATTAGGAGTATCTGGTTGCGCCCAATACACCCGACCTACATGGACAGATGTAAATTCAGAAGGAACTGCATATGTCGGACAAGGCCCATTAAATGCTGAGCACGTAGGCGAAAGAGCTCCTAGCGATTCAAACAACCACATTGACAATCCCAGTGACAGCTTATCTCACTCCACTCCTCCATCTGTAGCAGATGCGGAAACATATGGATATGAAAGCGGTCGCTCAACAGCTTACAGTCCGAACGAACCCGACCAAAGCGATGTAAAAGATGATATAGAGGCAAACAGTGACGAACCACCTGTAGAAGACTGGATAGCACCTGAAGGTAGCAACCTAAAAGACCTTCTTGCAGAATGGGCAGATAAATCAGGTTGGAGATTAGTTTGGAAGACCGAGAGAAACTATGAATTAAAAGCAGGCGCTATGTTTAGAGGACGCTTTACAGATGTTAGCGCTGCTATAGTTAGAGCTTTTGCAAGGGCAAGACCTGCTCCCATTGCAACTTTTTACAAAGGTAACCGTGTTCTTGTAGTAGACACAATGGAGGATGAAAATGCTTACTAAGATTTATAAGCAATTAATTTGTTCAAGTATTTTTACGCTTATGCTGAGCTCATGCTCCATATCACCAGAGGTAGAAGCGTCATTAAAAAGGGATATTAAAACCATTAACGCCGCCGTTGAAAAAGCGCGCATGCCATCATCTAGCATTATTAACGACACGATTGATGTAAAAGATGAGATATGGCTTGGCGATGAGAGTTTAACTGTTCAAACAGGAGACCCGTTACCTAAAGACTTAGAAACAGAAGACGGTATTACCGTTGTATCTGACAGACCATCAACATTGCTTGAAGTTAGCGATCTGATTAGTAAAATGACAGGAATATCTGTTAGAATAGATGATATGATTATGGAAGAAGCTCAAAAAGTTGCAGAAAAAGCAACCCCAGACAAATTACCTACTGGTGCAGATTGGGCTCCTGTTGGAACCATGAACATATCATATTCTGGCCCATTAAGTGGATTGCTCAACGACATTTCATCAAGGTTTACAGTATGGTGGAAATATAAAAACGATGAGATAATAATATATAGATATGAAACAAGATCTTTTACTATGTATTCTTTACCAACTAATCCAAGTGTATCATCAACACTAGGTGGTGGTGTTTCAGCATCAGGAGGAGGATCATCCAACCTTAGCACAACTGTTAGCGCATCAATTAAAACTTGGGATCATATAAAAGAAAGTATTGACGCACTACTTCCTAGTGATTCCTCTGTATCTTATGATACATCTACAGGAACAATCACCGTAACAGCATCTCCAACTGTTATTAGAAAGATTGCAACTTATGTAAACCAGCAAAACCTAAAATTAGGAAGACAAATTGCGATAACAGTTAAATTCTTTACTGTTACCCTAAACGACTATGACACTTTTGGTGTGGACTTAACCGCTGTTATGAATTCTGGCAAAACTAATGGTGTTGGAATGACATACCAAGCAGGTAGTTCTCCAACAACCTCTGTAGCTCAATCTACAATAAACCCTGCACTTAGCTTTGCTATTGCTAGCTCTGCAGAAGGCATTTGGAAAAACTTTGGAGGAACAAGTTACATTATAGATGCACTATCAGAGCAAGGCTCGGTATCAGAGCTTACAAGTGCTAGTGTTACGACAATGAACAATAAGCCTGCTCCTATTCAAGTTACCACCGAAAGAAATTATATAGCATCATTAACTAAAACCTCAGATGGTGATAATGGATATGATATTACTGTCGAACCAGATAAAATAACCGAAGGTTTGGTTATGGATGTGTTACCAAGAATCTTAGATCATGGCAGAATAATGATGATGCTAAACATAGCATTAACAGATTTGGTCGATATGCCAACAGAATCATTCACAAGCACTGGAACGACAACCGATGACACAACAGGCGAGATTGTTGCCACTGAAGACTCAAACGTGGTTCAACTTCCGGTTATCAGCAAACGAAGCTTTACTCAAGAAATAGCCATGACTTCTGGATCAACTCTAATTTTAACTGGATTTGAGAAGAGCAGTAACACGATGGGCAAAAACGGCATTGGCTCACCTGATAACACAGCTCTAGGAGGAATGGTTAGATCAGGAAAAACCAGAGAAGCGCTAGTTATGTTAGTAACACCATATGTTTTAACATCTCCTCTTGACCCTGAAACAAGAATATCATCTATGTAGGACCTTTTTATATGGCAGAAAACCAAGAAGATGACATAG
>QKFK01000217.1 GCA_003252195.1 Rhodospirillales bacterium | reverse complement strand
TCTGCGCGTGTTGTTAAAGAAGTGGAGTAATATATGGAGCTACATAGTTTTGTCTTTTCAGCCGTTATGTTGTTGTTTGTTTCATCAATAGCTGTAGCTGTATCTAAAAGACTAGGATTAGGCTCTATATTAGGATTGCTAATTACAGGTATTATTGTTGGACCTTATTCTCCAGGCCCATATTTAACTTTGCAGGTTGATGATGTGCGTCATTTTACTGAGCTTGGGGTTGTTTTTCTTTTATTTATAATTGGGTTAGAAATTAGGCCTGCTCGATTGTGGCAGATGCGTAAAGATGTGTTTGGTCTTGGTTCACTTCAAGTTATTCTAACTGGTTTTGCTATTGCTTATTACGTTTCATTTTCTCATAGTTTGGAGAAGTCTCTGGTTATAGGGTTCTCATTAGCCTTATCATCAACAGCTTTTGTAATGCAGTTGTTGCAAGAAAAAGGAGAGATAGCTTCAAATCATGGCTCACAGGCATTTGCGGTTCTTTTAATGCAAGATTTGGCAATCGTGCCTTTACTTGCTATGATACCAATTCTATCAAATGTAGGTACATTATCTGCCGATGTTCCTGTGATTAATCAAATAGGAATTGTTATAGGTTCTATATTAATCGTGTTTGTTTTTGCCCGCTATTTTATACCTTTTATGCTAGAGAGGTTGGCGCGCCAAAATAATCGTGAAGCATTTTTGATGATAGTTTTATTGGCTGTGTTCTTTTCTGCATGGGCGATGAACAAAGCAGGTCTGTCAATGGCTTTAGGGTCTTTTATGACAGGAATGCTACTTTCAAACTCTCAATATCACTGGAAGATTGAAGCATTAATTGAGCCATATAAAGGCTTGTTAATGAGCTTGTTTTTTGTAAGTGTGGGAATGTCTATAGATCTTAATGCAGTTATAGATAAGCCAGTTTATTTTAGCAACTTTATCGCCATAGTAATCTTGATTAAATTAGCAATATTATTGTTATTAGCGTTGTTGTTTAAGTTAGATAAAGTAACTGCAATTAAGTTCTCATTCTTGCTTGCGCAAGGAGGTGAGTTTGGGTTCGTATTGCTTGGTTCTGCAAAAGCTTTAGATGTTATAAATGCTAATGATTTTGTTAGTGGTGTTTGCATAATCTCGGTGAGTATGTTGCTAACACCGCTTCTTGTAAAGCTAGGTGATAAGCTATCGCAGAAATTTGCAACTAAAGCCGATAAGGCATCTGTTTCACTTAGGTATAATCAAGATAAAGATGAGGATATTGCATCAAATAGGGTTATTGTTGGTGGATATGGAAGAGTAGGGCATGCTGTAGCGGTTATGCTTCATGCTAGTAATATTCCAATTATTGTTTTTGATACAAACCCTTTAAGGGTAAGGCAAGGCAAAAAGGACGGGCTTCCAGTTTATTATGGAGATATTTCATCTCCAGAGCTTATGCAGGCGGTGCATTGTGAAAATGCTTCATTAGTGCTTTTAACGCTTAATGATGTAGATGCTTCTGTTAAGTCTGTTTATCATATTCGCAAAGATTATCCCAATATTCCAATTGTTGCTAGAGCACATGATTTAGCTTCATGCACAAAGCTTACCGATGCTGGAGCAACAGAGGTTTATCCAGAGGCTGTGGAAAGCTCGCTGCGGTTGGGGGCAATCGTTATGAATATGGTTGGCTCACCAAAAGATAACGTTGATATCTTATTGCATGATGTCCGTAAAGAAAATTATAGCTTAATTAGTGAAGAGCCGCGAAGTTAGAAGCATCTTGCTCAATATATCTTGGCCATTTGCCTGCTGCTAATGAATCTAAACTAGGTATGCCTTGTTTGAATTTAGAGCGGTAAATCCACAAATTTGCTAAAATTCTTTCTATAAATAATCTAGTTTCTTTTGATGGCAAAGATTCAATAAAAAGTAGAGGATCATTGTTGTATTTCATTCTCTTTTGCCACTTCATAAAATTACCAGGGCCTCCATTGTATGATGAAGCTATAAAGAACAGATTATCTCCGATTTGTGGTATGTTCATTAATCTTGAAATATATTTTTGACCTAGTTTCATGTTTGTTTCTGGAATGGATAGTTCTTTGCTAGAGGCGTATTTTCTAGAGCCCCCAATTAAAGATGCTGTGTTAGGCATTAGCTGCATTAATCCTACTGCTCCAGATGGGCTGACCGCAGTGGTTTTGAAGTTTGATTCTTGGCGGATAAAAGCATAGATAAGGGCTTTGTCAAGCTCCCAGCCACCATCTGGCTCCCAAGTTGGGGTTGGGTAGCGACCACTGTTGTAAAAAAGGCCTTCGTCTTTTTTTGTTAAGACAGGGGCTATTGCAAAAGATAGTGCAGGCATATTATGTTCTTCTGCAATATTAAAAAGCTCATTTCTTTGGGGGTTATCAAGCTCGTAATAGCTGTTATAAAATTCTTTTTCAGCCATTTCTTCGTTGCCTAATTGGAGTAAAGCTGCGGCTCTTTTTGCCTTGGTGTTTCTAAAAAGGCTATTGTTATTTGTGCTAAAAGATAGGTTGTTATCATAATTCCATTTGTAATCTAAGTTTAAGCCTAATGTTCGTCTGGCAAGAATGCCGTAGAAAGTGTATCTGTTTGTCGCAGCCTTTGAGAACATTTTAATGGCGCTATCTGGGTTGTTATTTAGCATTGCTGCTCTTCCTGCCCAGTAAGCTCCAGATGCTTTTAGCCATGGTGATTCATCTGATGTGTTAGCTAATAATGAAAAATATTTCTCAGATTTTTTATAATCTTCTAATCGCCACGATGCAAGACCCGCAGCCCATAAAGCAAGAGTATCTCCGCTTCTAGCAACGGCAGGTTCTGCCCAGTCTAATGCATAATTATCTCTGCAGTCGATAAAGTATTGAAAAGCTAATCCACCAGCCAGCATGTCATAGTCTTTTCTGGTTAATAGCTTTTTTGTTTCTGGGTTTGTTAAAATATATTTAGCTGATTTTGTGCGACCTTTTTTTATGTGCCAACGAAATGTGCTCATTAAAGAAAGAGCTTTTTTTCTGTTGGTGTTTGATAAATGTTTGTAGCTGGAACCCATTAACCAACCTTTGGAATGATAAGAGCTACCACCAACTATGCGTTTGTGTTTTTGTGGCTTTTTTAAATCTGAATGGCTTTTAGATTTGCGAGTTGCTGTGATGTATATTTTCTCAGCTTCTGGAAGTCCATAATATTTATCGAGCCATGCTTTTAATTCGCTATACTTACTACGATAATCTTTGTGCATATAGCGCTGGTATTGAATATATCCGAGTAGAATGTCGTTATCTAGTTGATCTATTAATTTGTCTGCTTCCGTCCATAAGGCTTTTTCTTGTAACTCAAAAATTTTATTATAAAGGGTTTCATCTTCTGCATTTAGCGGAGAATATATAGGGCTGTTATAGCCGTTATCATATGTTGAAATATCCGAGTATGCTAAGGAATTATTTGTAGTGGATATAAAAAAACATATTGTAATAGCAAGTAGTAATCTATTCATATTATATATTCTCATCAAAATTAACGTATAAAAAAGCTGCCGACACGTCAGCAGCTTTTGAGTTAGGTAAGGTTATTTCCATTCAATTTTATCAGCGCATTCATCGTCAGTGTAATTTTGAAGGCGACAAGCTTTAACGGTAATTTCTGGGGCACCAGAAATTGTGTAACAACCTTCGCCCATTAGACGATAATTGATTTTACCAGATGCATCAGATGCAATATTTTTGAATGATATAGAGGTTTTCATTGCGCTCCATTGAAGTTCTAATGATAGGCTTCTTAAAATAGCTTCAGACTCATTTGTAAGATTGAATGTGATACCACAAGTTACTTTACCAGAAGGTGTTTTTTCAATGCTAAAATTATTATAATTAACCTTTAGTTTTCCAACAGCTCTTTTTGCTTCGTTTGTACCCTCTGCCTGTTGTGCTGATTGCTCATCTATTCTAGATTGGTACTGCATAGTCTTGTTGCTACCATATGAACCGAATGATCCCGAGTACCCTTGAGCAAAACTTGCTGGCTATGGTTAGTGCAATTTTTTTCATTTTATTCCCTTTCTCTATCTAGCTTATTCAGAAGCATTAGGATTGGCTTTATCGTGCAATTTAATAGTATTACCATCTTTGGTTATTTCTCTAGTTGATGTCTCTTCATCATTTTTCTGCTCAGAGGCTTTCTTATCCTCTTTTTGTTTCTTTTGTTCGGCAGCTTCTTTTTCTTTGAGAAGTTTCTCTTCTTGCTCTTCCTTCATTTTGCGGAGTTTTTCTTCCATTTCAATACGTAGTTTATTTTGCTCTGCTTTGATATCAGCTTCGTTTTTATTTATAGTGTTTATAAAATCATCTGAATCTTTCTTAATTTCTGAGATTAGCTTTTCGCTTGAAGCTTTTTGTTCGTTCAATTGTTTTATTATATCACTTCTTTTTTTTGCAATCACGTCTTTAGCATTGGTAGCAGCTTGGAAAGCCTTATCTATACGCACTTTAATTTCTCCAACTCCTGTGCTGTCAGGTGTTGCTACTGCAGAGTATTCTTTAGGGGAAATAATGTTGCTGCACAATGATAGGTTTTCTTGCTCTGGAGGATATTTGGAAAAGTCAACTTCTGATAAATCATCCATGGTAAAATCACAGCTTTTTAGCTCAATTCTGTTCATCTTAAGAGCTGAGAAAGAGCAATCCTTGCGTTTATAAAAAACTTTAATATCTTGTGTCTCGCCAGCGTTTAAATAATTTATAAAAAAGTCGTCGTTGAGCACATCAATAGAAAGATCTTCCCAATAAGTGCTAAAGCGCAAATTAGTCAAATTTGATGGGGTGTTGTTAGAAATACGGATTTTGTAATAACATTGATTATTACCTGTTGCTTTGTCATCATAATGGGTAATAATGTTTTTGTTGTAATTAACTTTTGTTGGAGCTGGAGGTAGCTCCTTTACCTCATTATTAGGGGTGTTTTCTTCTGTAGAGGCGCCTCGTCTGGAACTGGTTCTTCTTGAGCTAGGGTTTCTGTTTGAGGCTAGTCCTTGTCTGTTGCTATAAGAGTTGTCTTGAGGAACAGTATTCTCTGAAGCTTCTGTAGAGGCTGTAGGCTCAATGTCTTCTCCTGTTGCTGGGTAATTGTTATAAGTTAGCACTTGAATGGTTATCTTATCATTCTTACCAATATTGCTGATAGCAGGGTTTAGCTCTCCTAATATAACATTATTGCTCTTTAAAAAGCTTTGTAGGTTAAAGTCTAGTAGGTCGTTACCAGTTCTTTTCTTATCAGAAAGTTTTATAACTACAGGAGTTGCTCCATCATCTGTGTTTGGAGTAAATGAAAAAGCGTTTGGAGCTTCCTCAGAAGTGCTCGCTTCATTTTCTGTTGATTCTTTGGCTTTAAACTCGGGGATAGATACTTTGGGGGCAAAAGAAGGCACTTTATCATCTGTAATAGGAACTTCTGTTTTTTTTGTATTATTAGCGGCTTCAATATGGGCTTTTTCTTCAGCTTCTTTAGCTGTTTCATTATTTGTTTTTTCAACTGCTATAGTATCTGTTTTTTCTGTTGGCTTTTCAGATGTTTTTTCATCTGAATTAAAAAACATATCTTTGATAGGATTGAGCAAGTCTAAAGCCATAGCTTTTGATGGAGTGGCTATAGAAAATAAAGCAAATAATACTAAAAATATACGCATGTTGTTTTCCCAATATATAAGCAGTCAAAGTAACCTTTTAAGTATACATATAAACGATTAATATACAATAAATCAAACAGGTTAATTTAAAATTGATTTTATGTTTAGTAAGTCTTGCCAAATTTTAGCTTTTTGAGCTGGGGTTCTGAGTAAATAGGCCGGGTGAAAAGTTGGTATTGCAATAATCTCTTTCCCGTTAGAGGTGGTGTAATTAAGCTTTTTGCCTCTAATTTGAGATATGCCGTCAGAAGTGTTGCACAAAGAAGATGCTGAACTCCCTCCTAATAAAAGCAAAATATCTGGTGACACTAAATCAATGTGTTTTTGAATGAATGGCAGGCATATTGCTGTTTCTTCAATAGTTGGTTTGCGGTTTCCTGGTGGTCGCCATGGTAAAATGTTTGATATATAAACATCTTTACGCTCTATGTTAATCGATTTGAGCATCTTGGTTAATAATTGACCGCTTTTGCCCACAAAAGGCTGCCCAGACTTATCTTCTTCAGCACCAGGGGCTTCACCAATTATCATAAGTTTTGCATTCGGGTTGCCTTCACCAAAAACCAAATTTGTAGCAGTAAGTTTTAATGAACATTCATCAAAAGCTTCTAGAGCTGTTCTCAGCTCATTAAGTGAAGAACATTTATCACATAAATCTCTAGCGTTATTGCTAATAACTGGTGTTGGGGTGGAGCTTGCAATCGTTGCGGGACGAGATTGTGGAAGAGCTTGCTTGCTGACGGCTTCTACCACGGGTATGCTAGGTGTTTTTTGTTTTTCTTGGCTTAACAAAAAATAGTCAATAGGAGATTCGCCGATAGTTTCATCAACTCCAGCTTCTATATACCATTCTAATATTTTTTGCGCTTCCATAAAATAACACCATAATATCTAGAAAATACTGTTTTGAAGCTTATATGTTTGTTGTAAAAAA
>QKFK01000191.1 GCA_003252195.1 Rhodospirillales bacterium | reverse complement strand
ATGGCGAGCATTAAGAACTTCAAATTTAATCTTGGTTCTTTTGCGCAATAAATCAGCTACTAATTCTGATTTTTCAATAGATGTTGTGCCAACGAGCACAGGTTGCTTGCGAGCAGCACATTCCTCAATTGTTTTGATAATGGCGTCATATTTTTCTTGGGCCGTGCGGTAGATTTCGTCGTGATGATCAGCTCTTTTAACTGGTACATTGGTAGGGATTTCAACAACATCTAAAGCATAAATATCTGCAAATTCAGTTGCTTCAGTCATTGCTGTACCTGTCATACCAGATAATTTAGGATACATTCTAAAATAATTCTGGAAGGTTACGGACGCTAAGGTTTGGTTCTCTGATTGAACTTTCACATGTTCTTTTGCTTCGATAGCTTGGTGTAATCCATCTGAGTAACGTCTTCCGTCCATCATACGGCCAGTAAACTCATCAATAATAATGACTTTGTTATCTTTTACGATGTAATCGACATCGCGTTTGAAAAGTTTGTGTGCTTTTGCTTGGTCAACATGGTGAACAATGCTTACGTTGCCAACATCAAACAAAGAGGCACTTTTGATTATCTCTCTTTCTTTTAATGTTTCTTCTACTTTAGTTATGCCACTTTCTGTTAAAGTTACTTGTCTTGCTTTTTCATCAATCTCATAGTGGCTTTCTTTTAGCTCAGGAATAACATTGTTGATTTGAATGTATTTTTCAGAAGAATCTTCTGCTTGCCCAGAAATAATAAGTGGAGTTCTTGCTTCATCAACTAAAATAGAATCTACTTCATCGACAATAGCAAAGTTGAATGGGCGTTGAACCATTTCATCAAGGCGGAATTTCATATTATCACGCAGATAATCAAATCCGAGTTCATTGTTTGTGGCGTAGGTTACATCGCTATTATAAGCTTGTTTCCTCTCCATATCGTCCATGCCGTTGGTAATGCAACCAACGCTAAGACCTAAAAATCTATAAACTTGTCCCATCCATTCGGCATCACGGCTTGCTAAATAGTCATTAACGGTAACAACATGAACGCCTTTGCCAGATAGGGCATTTAAATATACGGCTAGGGTTGCAACTAAGGTTTTACCTTCACCGGTTTTCATTTCGGCAATCATGCCTTTGTGTAAAACCATACCGCCAATTAATTGCACATCATAATGACGTTGACCAAGGCTTCTTTTTGCGGCTTCTCTAACGGTTGCAAAAGCTTCTGGCAAAATCATGTCTAATGTTTCACCGTCATCTAATCTTTTGCGGTATTCGCTTGTTTTTGCGCGAAGCTCGTCATCGCTTAGTTTCTCAAAATCAGCCTCTAAAGCGTTGATTTGTTCAACGTGTTTTTTGAACTTTCTAATGATTCTATCATTAACTGAGCCGAAAATATGTTTTGCAACAGCACCAAGCATAAAGAAACCCCTTATCTGTACTTTATATTAATATGAATACAAGAAATAGTTTTCAAGCGGAGCAATGTCAATAAATATACAGTAATTTTTAGTTTATTAATTAGATTTCTGTGCATAAAGGTCGCTTTCGTTTTCTTTTCTTTATTTATACTTAAAAATGTCTTATAAGATTTCTCAGTGTTTTATTTTCCAAAAGTGAAGGGGCAGTTTCTAATGACTAAACACTCTATTAAATTATTCTCAATGGCAGTAATCGTTGCTTGTTCAGTTGCTGCATGTAACAAAAAACCAGAAGGTCCTGTTGCCGCTAAAGTTGGTGGTGATGTGATAACTGTAGCTGAAATCCGTGATGCTTATAATAAAATTCCAGGAGCTACTCCTGAGCAATTCGAACTTTCATATGCTAAAATTTTGGACATGATGGTTAACCAAAAATTGCTTGCTCAAAAAGCTAAGAAATCAGGCGTTAAATCATCTAAAGAATATAAAGACGCAATGAAAGAAGCCGAAGATCAATTGGTTCGCTCTATTTATATTCAAAAAGAATTAGAAGCTAAATTAAATGATGTTGAAATTGACAACTTCTATAATGAGCTTGTTGCTAAAATGACTAATGAGCATGAAGTTAAAGCTTCTCATATTTTAGTTGAGACAGAAGAAGAAGCTAAAAAAGTTATTTCAGAGCTAGAAGCTGGTGCAAAATTTGCTGATTTAGCTAAGAAATATTCAAAAGATGGTTCTAAAGATAAAGGTGGCGATTTAGGTTATTTCACAAAAGGCGATATGGTTCCTGAATTCTCAGAAGCTGCTTTCGCTCTTAATAAAGGTGAATATACTAAAACTCCTGTTAAGTCACAATTCGGCTGGCATGTTATCGAAGTTGAAGATATTAGATCTGTGAAAGTTCCTACAAAAGAAGAAATGGGCGATAACTTGAAAAATCTTTTAGCTCAAAAAACAATTGCTGACTTGTTAAAAACAATTCAAGAAGAGTCAAAAGTTGAAAAATTCGGACTTGATGGTAATCCTGTTAAGTAATCTGAATTTAGATTGATGAAGAAAAGAGTCGTTTGTATAACGGCTCTTTTTTTGTGGAGTTTAAGTCTACGATATTTTAATTGGTGGTGTAGACATTTCTTTGTACAGATATTATCTTGGTGGCTAACTATCATTATATTTGAAAGATGTGAGAATGAATAAGCTGGTTAAAGTTGTGGCATGCGCGTTGTGTAACCAAAACAAAATTCTTTTATCGCAAAGACCAGAGGGTAAACACATGGCAGGATTGTGGGAGTTCCCTGGTGGTAAGGTGGAAGAAGGAGAAACAAACGAGCAGGCCTTGGTTAGAGAGATGTATGAAGAACTAAACTTAAAGATAGAAGAAGTTGATTTGAAATATTTAAGTTCTGTTGTTTATGAATATGATGATTTTACGCTGGATATGAAGCTGTATGTTGCCCATAAATGGCAAAATGAGATATTTCATAATGATGCTCAGAAAACAGCTTGGGTAACTGCTGATGAAATGATTAATCTTTCTATGCCTCCGGCGGATATGCCTTTGTTGGCAGATGTTTGTGCTTATGTAAAATTAAACAAAATAGCAATTTAAAATTTTTTGGCGTCGGAAGACGATTCTTAATTTTGGTTTATAAATATTTATATAACTAAATATATAAAAATTGCTTTGTATATGTATAAGCTCATATAAGCTTTATTACCTCTTTTATATAGGAAATTGCTTGTTTTGTTATATTTTTATTAAAAAGTTTTTTTTATTAGAATTTTTTAACCCTAATAAATATAATGTATATAGGAGTAAGATAACCATTTGTTATTTTTTGTTGGTTTGAAGGTGGTTGAATGTATATATGGATTGTTTTAACATCATTTATGGTAGCATTAGCGGCGTTTACAATATCGCCGCGCGATGATGGCCAAGTGCTAAAAACTTTTCAAGCCGAGGGATATGCAGGCAATATAACTACGGTTAATGCAGCTGCCCGAAGCTATATCACACCTTTGATGTCAACCTGCTCAGCCTCAAGCTGCTCATATGCTAGTGGTTTAATTAATGAGGCTAATTATAGCCCCGCATATCCCCCAGGGTTTCAAAAGTACTCTTATGTTAAGGCGCAAGTTTTTTGTTTTAATATAGCCGCGCCTTTAGTGTCCGTTGCTTGTACTGCAAATACTCATAATTATTTGGTAACATACGCAACATCATTGGGTAGATTTGAGGCTCTTGATGGCGAGTATCCTGCTTATGCGGTGAGAAAATCTTTGGCAGAAATGACAGGCTATAGTATTAAAGCTGGTTTGGTTGTTAAAAAGGCCGCAAATACTGATAGTGATCGTGATGCACTCAACTCAACGGCTGCAGTGCAAAGTATGGGTGGTATTTATAAATATTTACCTATGGGAATGATGAGCGTAAATGGTGGGCCAATTAGTTATGGTGATATTGTTTTTGTTAGTAAATTAACGCATAGCACAGAAGCGTTGCCATCACCATAAAGTAATATAATTGTTTTTAAGGAGACTAGCTATGTTAAATTTCATGAAAAGAAAGTCTGATGAACGCGGTAGCGTGATGATTGAGATGATAGCCATGCTTGGTTTGATTACCATGGTGTCTCCTATGATGTATAAGCAGGCGGCAGAACGAAATACTGAACTATCAGATATTACAATTGCTAATCATACTCGCTCTATTATGGAAGGGGTGAATGATTATATTCAAAGTAATTTTGCTGCTATTAGAGATAAGGCCGATGTTGAATGTACCGCCTCATGCTGTACAACGGATAAAAAGGTAGAATATTCAAAAATTGTTGCTGCGTCGCAAAAACTTATTATAGATGTTAATCACTTTTGTGAATATATGCCTCCAGGATTTAATGGCTCAAGTAAAGACATTGGTGCATATAAGGTTGCTATTAAAAGAGAACAAGTTGGTTCTAATGTGTATGTTACTGGTGTTATTGTGGGTAGTAAAGCTGCAGGTGGCGAGCTTCAATCCATGGATAGAAAGCGTAGCTCGCGTATTGCATCTTTAATCGGTTCTCACGGTGGTTATATTAATGCGGGTGATGCAAATGGTGCTCAAGGTACGTGGAAATTAGCCGTTACAGATTATTTTGGTGCTGGCTCTATTAATGCGGCAGCTAATGCTACTGCATGGACACCAGGAAATAACAACATTGTAGACCAGGAAATAACAACATTGTAGCAACAACAGCAGCTACTGGTGTAAATACATCAGATGATTATTTGCACAGAAACTCAACAGATGAATCATTGCGCACAATGGAAAATATCTTGTTTATGGGTGGAAATAATATAGAAGATATAGATGCCGCTATCATGAATTCAACGATTACACATGATCTTGCCGTGCAAAATGCTGCAAATACAACAACATTTCATGCAGATTCAAGCGGTAATGTAACCGCGAGTGGTAATACGGAACTTGGTGGAACGCTTACTGTTACAGATAAAGCATTTTTTGAAGATGGTATTCAAACCTCAGCTGGTACAACATCAGATATTTATGGAGGTGCGATATTCCACACTACTTTAACCAATCTTGGTACTGCAAACCTCAATACAACTAATATCACAGGTAACCTTACGGCATCTGGAACCGCTAGCTTTACAGGTGCTACTTTGTCAACCAGTGCCACAACCGCAACAAAATTGGGCGGAACATTAGAAGTTACAGGGAAAACAACTCTTAATGATGTGGATATATCAGGGGATGTTCATCTTTATCAAAAACTTACAGTAGACGGAGCAACGGATATTAATGATTCTCTCGTTGTAGATACAGATAGTGATAATGCTCATTTAAAGGTTACTGATAGTTCGGTTGTTCTTACAAATACAGGAACAGGTAGTGTTTTAGTGGGTACTTATGGCGGTTCAGGCTCTTCTCGCTTTTGGTCTGGTGGTTCTGTAGATGTACGATCATTTTCTGGGTATCTTAATCTTGTTTCCCAAACAGGTGATATAAATCTTAGTGCTAGCGCAGGTAATATTTTAGGTAGATCAAGGCAAGGTAATAGTATTCATTTTAACCCTGTTTCAACAACAAATTCAATTTTATCTGGGTTAAATCTTTATGGTGAAAATGATTACAACGGAACGGTGGAGCTTTATACAGGTTATGAAGGCGGGAGTATGTATCTTGCTGCGGCTAAAGGTTATTTGCTCATGAGTTCTAGGGACTATATGCGGATTCAAACAACAGGAGCTAGCTCTCCGCTTACTATTCAAACAACAGGAGCTACCTCTGATGTTAATGTAACAGCAACTAGGGATGTTAATGTAAAGGCAACTGGTGCTGCATCTGAAATTAATCTTAACGTTGCCGATTATGATAGCAAGATTGTTATGTCAAATGTTTATAACGATATAGATAATAGTATCACAGTTGGAGGTATTTATGATGGAACCAATGGTGGAATTCAGATAAAAGCAAAAGATGCCTCGGCTGTTGATCCTGCTCCAATCTTAATTCAATCAGATAGCTGGGGAGGATCGGTTACATTAGATGCTAAAGGTATGTATGCTAATGCAAATATTAATGCTACGGGTATAAATTCTACGGTAAATATCAGTACTAGTGGTACATATGATGATAATAATGCTAATAGCACGTACGAATTTGGGGTTGATGCCGCTTCTGATATTACGTTATCAACGGCTGGTGAGGGCGCAAAAATACTTCTTCAAGATGGTAGGACTAGTTATTCTGCCAGAGCAATTGGTATGCACGCTCAAACAGCTTCTAGTAATGGTGTTTATATGTTAGCTGGTGATAATACATACAATGCATCTCACTTAATTATGAGAAGTTCTTACTCTAATGATGCGACAGGAATTGGTCCATCTTCGGCTAATGATACAGAAGGTTATAGGCACTTTGAAGTTAACCCTCGTTATACATCTGTGATGAATGACATTAAGCTAGCTTCTCGTGGTGGTGCAAGGCTTAGTGAATTGCTTGGTGATTTTATCATCAAAGGTGTGTATGAAATGAATAATACATACAAGAAGCCTTCAACTACAGATCCAGCGCAAAAGCTTAATTGGTCATATGATAGTGGGGGGGTA
>QKFK01000119.1 GCA_003252195.1 Rhodospirillales bacterium | reverse complement strand
TCAATACGTGCTAAAATTTCTGGTTTTAATTTTTGTTTTAAGAAATCCATCATCTTATAACCAGGTAAACCAGCACCAAGGTTTGAGGTTAAAATCACGATTGTGTTTCTAAAGTCAACCGTAATACCTTTAGTGTCGGTTAAGCGGCCTTCATCAAGAATTTGCAAAAATAGGTTTAATATTTCGATATTAGCTTTTTCAATCTCATCGAATAGAACTACTTGATATGGTTTGCGTCTAACTGCTTCGGTTAATAATCCACCTTCTTCATAACCTGGAGAACCTGGAGGAGGGCCGAGCAAACGTGAAATGCTCTGACGTTCCATATATTCTGACATATCAATACGCAATAATGCTGTGTCATCATCAAACACAAACTCAGCCAAAGCTTTGGCTAGCTCTGTTTTACCAACACCAGTTGTACCAACAAACATATAGCTTCCGATTGGTCGGTTAGGGTCTTGTAATCCTGCTCTGGATATTTTAACCGCGTTACAAACCACTTCAACGGCTTCTGGCTGACCAATCACGCGTTTTGCGATAAATTCTTCCATATTAATAAGGCGTTTTTTATCTTCTACTTCAACTTTATCTGTTGGAATACCCGTCCATATGAAAATAATATGAGAAACATGTTCAGTTTTTAGTACCCGCTCATTGTTAGGAATTTTACCAGCAGTTAGTTGCATAACTAAATAACTACATGCTTCATCAAGCAAGTCGATGGCCTTTTCTGGAAATGGTTTTTGCTTAATATAACGACCAGATAGAGCAACAACGGCTTTTAAAGGTTCTTCTGGGATTGTGATGTTGTAGAATTTTTCGTACACATCTTTAACCCCCATTACAATATTAAGAGCATCAGCTGTGGTTGCTTCTTCAATATAAATTGGTTGAATGCAACGAATTAAGTCAAAGTCGTTTTCTACATATATTTTATATTTAGCTAAGTCAGATGTGATAATACATTTGATTTCACCAGATATAATTTTTGGCTTTAAGAATTTAGCTATTTCACGAGTTGACGGATCTCCCAAATTCAAAGTATTTGGGTCTTTAATAAATACGATTAACTTTCCTTTTGATTCAATAATCTTTTGGAAAACGCTTTTTAATCTTTCTTCATATTGAGCTTCGTTTTTACTGTCAATGAGCATGGCGGCAACGTCTACATAAACCACGCTTGCCCCTTTTAACAATTCAGGAACATCTCCTTTTGCAAGTCTTGTGGCAATTGCTTCAACTATAGATGTTTTGCCAATGCCATTTTCGCCGACTAATATTGGATTGTCTTTTGAGTTGCGGAGCATTACGTGAATAAGGCGTTCAACTTCTTTTTCTCTACCTACTACTTTTTTTAATGTGCCTTGCTTATATTTGGCAGTGTAATCTATCAAATATTTACTTAAAGATATTTGCGTTTTTACTATAGTTTTAACGGGTTGAGGGGTGCTTGGAGCACTTTGTGGAGTGGAAACAGGCTTTTTTACAGCATTTGCAGATAATGCAGGAGCTACTTTGGCTGTAGGTTGCGTAACTGCTGTGTTTGTTGGTGTTGGGGCTGCTTTATTTGGTGTTTCTTCCATAATATTCCTCAATCTCAATAATAATTTTGATAATACTATACATATTATTGGGTATTTGAATCAATCATAAAAAAGAAAACCGCCCTATAAAAGGGCGGTTTAGATTTAGGTTAACATCCACCTGTATATGGTGATGGAGGTGAAGTCCAAGTTGCCTCATAAGCAGTTGTAGATGTTCCAACATAAGTCTTATTGGAAGTTGCTTTTTTACAGGTTGAGCCAATTTTAATTTTAGCCCCTGTGTAGATGTTAATTTTTGGAGTTCCTCCTGAGTTCACATATATATCACTATATACGTTATTTACGCCAGAGATATAAGAACCATTTCTAAACTCGAAGCTGCCTCTTATATTTCTAATGTATGCCCCAGTTCCAGAGTTAGATACCGTGCTACTTATGTCTAGGGTGGCGTCTAAGAGGTAGAACATATGGTCGGCCTGTGATATAGCATATGAGCCAGTATATGCATTTAAGCCAGAAATTGTGACTGGAGCAGTTATGATAGCTTTATAACCAGCAGGATTATGGTAGTTACCGTGGTCAATCTTGAAGGCTATTTTCTGGCCAGTATAGCTCATTGATACTGAGGTAGAGCCATTAATTTCAGTCGTTGCACCATCTAGTGATCCAGAGGAAGCGTAAACAAAATATCCCCCAGCTTTAAAAGTGTTTCCTGATCCATTCAAATATAATTTTGTACCCTTCCACATATAGAATATTTTATGGAAACCATATGAGTAGTTCGAATTTCCTCCAGTATTTATACTAGGCATAGTTACAGGGCCACCTAGTTTTATTATGGAGCTATTATTTGCCTCAAATAGCTGACCCCATCCAGATGCTGTGTATTTTAGATTACCTCCAGATTTAATTTCGAAGGTCGAACTGTTATCAAGGTCAAATGTCATTGCAGCTGAACCACTAATATTTAATGGACCATTTACATATATCTTACCACTATTATTTAATTTAGTGTAATTACAATATCCAGAAGTAAATGTTCCGTCTACATTGATAGTTCCATTTAAGTTCATGGTACTTCCATCAGAGTTAAATATAGTACCCTTACCATTGCTAGAAATAGAAACTGTGTCTATGGTTCCTGAACCATTAAATAATATATCATTGTATGAGCTTGCATTAAAAGATGCATTTAGTTGTTTGAATGTTCCGCTAGTACCTAAGTCAATGGTTTTAGCAGAGCTAGTTATTGTTGGGGTGCTCATTGAGGTACATAAGCTTGATGCCGTAAAATATTTTGGTCCAACAAGCTTTTTAGTTCCTAAGTTAATATTATCTGGCAAGCTTACATCTGCAAGAACGGCAACAGTCGCATTGCTTGATGCCATTGCGGTTGTAATATCCGCATCTGTCTTTACAACGGATATGCCAGTTTGAGATGATAAATATCCATCGCAGGCTTCTGCGTGACAGTTGGAATAACAAGAATATGTGTTGCTATAAGCTGGTGAACATGATGCGTTGTATGTGCTGGCCAATGATTTATATGCATTGTATGCGCCTAATATATTAGTTGAGTCTGTTCCGTCGCTATAATAAGGGCTGGTAGATAATGTAAATACACCCGAAACATTGCTAAGACCTGTTACCGCTGTTTTGCTTGATTTTGGCCCTGTCATTGCGGTTACTAGGTTTGCTCTTGCGTTGTCGGCATTTGTTTTATATGTGGGGCAGGCGTCTGAGTGACATGTGCACTTCCAATAACTACTATTATATGTGCAGTTGGTTTTAGTGTAGCCTGTCGAGCAGGTTGTGGTTCCGTATCCCGCATCTGTACATTGCTGAGCTGTATCAGTGTGGCAGTCACATCTCCATCTCGCAGAATTGTCTGGGCAAACAACTTTTGTGTAATTGGTTGAGCATGCTGTGCTTGATGTGTATCCATCGCTGACACATTGTGCAATTGTGTCAATGTATGCGTGGCAGTTGCTGTAGCAGTTTTCTGCCGAGCCAGCACCAGAGCCGGAGCTAATTGAAGAGCCTATAACGCTTGTGTTCAATCTTCTTGCGTACTGAGTTCCTTCTACGCTTGCTTCTTTACTAAAAGAACTTGATACAAGTGTGTCAAGTTCTATCTCTGAGTTATCTATGTTTGATAATATATTGTTGCTATCTAAAGGTGTGTCATTAACACTAGCAAATGCTCCACTTGCTATTGACGCTAATGATAAAGATATCTGCGGTATAAATTTTTTTTGAAGCATTGCTCTTCCTCCTTCAAAAAACAATTGCTGCGGATTGCTCTCGCTAATTTAATGTAATTATATCACAGTTTGTACAATATAATTTATTACTTTTGTTTAATTTTGTTTCATTTTTGTGTTGATATTTTATTTTATATCATATTTATGTGCAGTTCTAATGACTATTGTGTGTTTGTTATAACTATAGTTTGCGTGTTTTTTGTATAGATTGTGACTTATGTTATTTGTCATGATATTATTGTAAGGCGACTCTTGTTTTTAAAATAGCTTTTGCTGAGAATTAGGCTTTTCTACATTGGTATTTGATAGAAAAAGCAAATTTATGTAATATTGCTAAAAGAAAGTCATTTGCTTTTTATTTAATTGTAAATAGTCGTTTAAAATATCGGTTAATTGTCATAGACTAGCCAATATTTTAATTTTTTATGCTGTTTGGGGGATTTTC
>QKFK01000214.1 GCA_003252195.1 Rhodospirillales bacterium | reverse complement strand
AGATGTTTCTTCAATCACCGCACAAGATATTCCAGCCTTGGCTAATTCTTGTCGCAAAATCCCAGGGAGAAACCTGCCAATTCCATTTTTTTCAACATGAACGGCGGGCAGATCATATTTTTTAACAAATTCTGCAACTTTGGCACATTGAATAGAAGCCGATTTATCGCTATCTTCATCAGCTACTCTAATATATTCAATATCATGCAACCAATAACCACCTTCTGCATCGCAAAAAACCACAGCAACTACACTATCATCACCTTTAACGCTTTTGCCAAAAGACGGGTCCCACCAGCAAGATGCTGAGACCATTTTCACGTCACCAATTTGCATCACATATTTATGGTTACACTCACTTAAAGTGAGTTTTTCATCATAAAAAATCAGCTTATCAACTGCCAATCTTCCTTGAGAAAAATTAACTGGCTTAAGCATCATTTGGCTCAAAAATTTATTTTCGCCACTACGCCTCCTAATTGCCATAATCCTCTCTAATGAAAACCTCTCTGGCCAAGCGCTCTGCCCGTCACCACTCAAGATTGGCAAATCAAGCCTTGTAAAATCTTTAAGGAAAGGTTCGACCCCGTCCTTTATTTCTTCCGTCTCATAAATACTGTAATAATTATGAGGCGTCCCCACATATAATTGCATTCCACTAGGCACAAGAACATAATCTAGCTCACTTAACTTTGCTCGCATATCTGCTCTTTTTATTGAGCTATCACAGGTTTTTGGCACCTCAACATCATCACAGATTATTAAATCTGCACGAGACCCTGTAATATTACCACCTAAGCCTCTGGCAATCATTGATGGATCACGAAGTTCAGCCCCTCGGTTGACCATAAAATTATCTGACGCCCATTGCTCTTTTTTGCTAGGAACTAAATGCTTCGCAAAGGGGTGCTTTTCGATAATTCTTTTAACATTACGCACCATCTTTTTTGCCAATGAGTAATCAGCCGCCATTACTAAAATTCTAGTTTCTGGCTTTATGGTCAAAACCCACGCACAAAACAAACCAACAATCGTTGATTTACCAGAATTTCTGAAAGCCATCATGAGTGCTTTTCTATCCTCTGCAAACCATATATTGCTTAGCCAACGAGACATTTTTTTCTGATGATTAGGGGTGGTTAAATTTTCTAATTTATTCCATATCCACACAAATTCTGTAAAATCTATTTTATCCATTTAATCCCCCTAATCTTCTAAATCCTCCCTCGCTTCAGCTAGCAAAGCGATTAATTCATTTGATTTTTTATCTTGTTCTTCTGCCACCTGTTCATCTTCAGTCCATTTAGCTAGTTTTAACAAGCTTTCTGCATGAGCTACCGCCGCCTTACAAGCAGAGTGATGTCCAGCAAAGCCTTTTGCATCCTCAGGCACATCTGAAGATGCAAAAGAGTCATAGCTCTCCACCACTTTTGCGATACGCTCTGGCAATGTTTTCTTGAGGTTTTTCTTCAAACCATCAAGCGTCCTCGGAATTCGCCGAGCCATATCATCCCCTCCCTTGTCTATGATTTCACCTATTAAAAAACCGCCCTAACTTATGGCGGTATAACAAACTTAGATTAAACTCTCTCTATAGCAAAATTACGCCTCACTTTCTGGCTTTGGGTACTTAGCTTTTACAACCAAGCAATCAGCTACATATTTTGCCTTTTGAGTTTCTCCTTCCGCAATCAATGCTTCATCACTAGAGTTAATTTTAACCTCGGCATCTAGAAACTCCCTATAATGGGTATTCTGCGGCCCTTAATTCAGAATATGTTTTGGACGGTTCTTCTGGTGCGTAACCTAACAAATACCAAAAACCATTATAGGCTTGCTCGACATCTTGTTCTACCATTCCCAAGCTTTTATAAAACTTGCTATTATCACCTAAACCAACATCAACTTGTTTAGTTTCTTCATCTGCTATCTTGGCGTATTTTCTAACCACAGTTTTTACTCCTCTTTTTGTTATACTACTGTTTTCATAGGATCAAAGTTGCCAGAGGATGTTCCTCCAGTTGAGCATTTTACGACTGTATCTTTTGCCAAAAGTATTGTTGTAATATGGTAATCCCCATAGTTACTAGCGCCTCCAATACCCATTGACACTCCATCAACATATACAGTGGTATTACTATCATAATTGCTTGTATATACATATATCACGCCATTTGATGGCGCCACAAAACCAGTACTAGACGTTAATGTTGCATCTGAAACACTTACCCTTGCAGAATAGTCTGGTGTCATATAATTAGATATAGCCGTCTGCCCATCACTATTAATATTGCTTAGCGATGCATTCAATAAAGATGAAGTATCTACTTCAATAGGACTTGGAACACCTTCCTCATTATACCCCATGAATTTACCAGAATTCTCCGCTACAGTTTCAAGCTTCTCTAAGCTAACCGAACCTGCGTCAATATCTATAGTGCCAATTGTATCTTTATTGGCTAGCGCCCCTAAATTAACAATATCATCAGCAGCATCCCTTGCAACTTCTGCAGCTAACTTTGCTTGTTCAGCAAGACTTTGCGCTGTTTCAGCTGCTATTTTAAAGTTCAAAACCTCATCTCTAGCAATTATAGCTTCGGCTAAAGCCTGCTCAGCTGCTATTTTTGATGCCTCTGCTATAGGGACAATATTGTCAAAAACAGAATCTGAATTTGCCAAACCAGCAGCCTCATCGTTCCAAACAATTGCTCTCCCTGCCTCTGGCAATGGTAGTGTCATATCAATTGAAGAATTTGCATAAGCTGGTAAAACCATGCTTGATTTCAAATCTTCTGATAATTGCTGCAAACAAGCGGTTTGATAATCTAGCTCATCATTCAGCACCTTAGCCCTAAAAGCTCCACCTTCTTGAAAATCTGTTGTGCGTTCTATAATCAGATAACGACGAATTGTTAATAAAACACCGTCTTTTGGTGCTTCTTCAAATACTACAAAGCCTCCATCACAATCAGCGTTCAACGTAACTGAAAAACCAGATGACTGCACCTGCCCATCAAAATAAACTTCCACATCTGAGGTTTTAAATACCGCAAAAGGGAAGGTAAAAGTTAATATATCACCATCGGCAATATATTGAATTTTAGGAGAAATATCTCCAATTTTTATATGTGTCATTTTACCCTCATTGTAAATTAATTACTGAACCCAAACCACTAAAGAGCATGCTATCTTCAACTCGGTTTTTCCTTATAGCTTCTCCTTGCCATGCAGAACCAATTTGATAATTTGCAGCGCTTGCATCATTAGCTAGCTCTTCATAGGTTTTATTACGCAATCCTTTTTGCACGGCCGCTGCCGAACCACCACCAGAAGAGCTAACGCCCCCAGATGCAAATAAAGCTCTTTGTCTTGCTTGCTGTTCTTTTAATAAGTTTTTGCGTTTTTGTTCTTTCTCGGCCAGCTCTTGTTGCACTCTTTCGGTGTTATAATTCAAAGCGGCCTTTTGGCGTTGGTTTTCTCTTTGTGCTGAAAGTAAACTCATACCAATAGGCAAGGCTACTGCTGCTGCTCCCATGATTAGTCTCCTGTTTTAATTTTTGTTGATACCGATAGAATAGTTAAAGATAAAGGCGCATCAGACTTCACTTTCCACAATGGCTTTTGCATATTGTCAATCCAGCCAAAGGCTTTTAGGTTTAAGTCACCTGTAAAGTTCTCAGGAACGGCATCTAAAACACCACTTAATCCAAGCTTTTTAAGCGGTATATTTTTAACCCCACCGCCTAAATCAACCTCAAATAATGAGGTATCAACAATCTTAAAGCTGGCTTCAATTAAGCGAACCCTTTGAGGATAGTCTGCCCCTGCACTAGTGCCGATTGCCACTGGCAATGATGAAACAACATGCTCATACGAAAGCCCAACCGCAATATTGCTAACCGCAAAAGGTAAATTAATTTTTCCATCAATAACCTCTTGTTCTTCAAGCACCGCGCCATCACCAATTATTTTAACTGTATTTCCTTCTAGATGCTCTAAGCCTGTCCAAACTTCTTTGGGCGATAAAGAACTGCCTGTTAGAGATGAATCTGTATATAAATCATCATCGAACACCTCTATAAAATAGCTCTCATTACGCTTAACTAAAACATATGTCTTATCATAAACCACACATACTGAAATAAACTCGCCAGCTGTTTCTAGCTTACTCCATCCTGTAACCTCTTCTGAGCGATAGTTTGTCACACAAGCAATTTTACCATTTTCCATCGCAATGAATAACAATCTGCGGTTTTTATCATAATCCATATCTAACGGATTTTTTAATATATGCTCTGAAAGAACTGCTAAATCATTAGATTGATAAGCATCTTCAACATCTGCAAAAACAAACTCTCTAAGCTCTTTACCATTTGACGAAATAAAAACAGTTGCCCCGTCAATATCTTGAGGGGGAATATTCCTATTTTTCAATGAGCCTACTCTGGTTTGCCTTTTAAGCTGTATTACTGACGGCGTAAGCGGGTCTCCTGTTACCATCCATTCAGCTCCTGTGGTAAAAACTTGCAAATGCCTACCAGAAAACACTGTTTTAATCGCATTAACTTGGTCAGAAAGAATAGAAAATTCTATTGCTTCATCATCCAATCCTTCTCCTAAATCAAAATTCATCAAGTCAGATGATTTAGAAAGCCACAAGCGATTTGGCAAATCTCTCGAACCACCAACTACCAACCTATCTTGATGATAAGTTACACTTACAGGATAACCCCTAATGCTTGAAAAAGATGGTTCTTCCCATGTTTTATCAGCCGAGGTTGAGCTTAGGGCATTAGTCACCGTTGCACTAGCCTCGTTGGCCGAAGAGATAGAATTAATTTTCACCTCACCATCATTAAGCCTTAAGCGTAATCCCACATAATCATTGTCGAAAAAGTCTTCACTACATGTAAGCGTGATAGCACCTGTTGTTGAAGATGGAGTTAGTGTTGCATCGGTTTTTATAAAGCGATTATATGGCTGACACAAAAACCCATCTTCCTCATAAAAGCTCCATTCTTCAATCGACCAATCAGCATTAGAAGTACGAGTAATTTTGCGTGGTGGCACATCTGGATGAACCACCATTAAAGTATCTGCACTTTGCGTCCAATTTATGGTTTTAAGTTGTTCTAAACTCCATGGTGTTTCTACTGAAGCGGTTTTAACCTCATCGGTATAAACCTCCATTAAATAATCAGAGAAAAACAACAAATAAACCTGATCTGTATTAAACTCGAATGATACTAAACGCCCTTCTTTATTAACATTATCAACCAGACGCAAGCCACTCCTTCTAATCACCCCACCTGTTGGCTGAATATAAACATTTTTCAGCTCTCGACAGCCATTTATATAAGCTCGCAAATCTCCTCTGCCATATAATCTGGGCGACACCTCTCCAGAGGTAAAGTTAGTTTTTATAACTGATGCTGCTGTCATTTTCTTACCTCAACTAACGTAAAATCTTCAATCGCTTTTGGTCTTTCTTGCTGTGCATCAACTAACTTTGATTTTTTAAATTCTTCGTCAGCAATCTTCATTAAGAACTCCGCACGGCTCGTACTTTCCGTCAGGGGCAGACAAAATTCTGCTGCTAATCTTGCTATCAAACTTTGGGTAAAATAAGCGGGAAAGTTTTTCTCATCGGGGCGGAAGATATAAGTAATCACCAATGATTGCACATTAGTGTGCAAACGATTTTCTATAATCTTATATTCTAGCCCCCTACCTTTAGCCCCCACACCTGCCGAGATTACTCGCAAAAAATCTGACGGAAGTTGAAAGGCATAGGCATAATCTGCCACAGGAGTTGCCGCAAGTGGTGCTAATGTTGTCTGAGCGACTGCAAACGACCACGGATAAGATGACAACATTCCATCACGAGTTAATGGGTATAAGTTGCCCGCCGCAATCTCAGCCTCTGCTGTACCTTCATCAAATGATGAAATGGTATTTGCACCAATTTTGAGCAAAGCCCTAGATGAAATACCTATGTTGCTTATATTCATATTAATCTCCATAAAAACACTTGTTTAGAGCAAGTGACATTTAACTTATCTCCTAGCTCTAAAAGCGTTGTTCTATCTCTAGGTTGTCTTTTCCTTACGCATTTACGGTGGCTCAAATATTTAATAAAGAGCTATTAACAGCCCCAAATTATGTTAGCCATGCCTGCGTATCATTATTAAAAAATAAGCACGGAAGAAACTAATCCCCCGTGCTTTGTTAGTTTTTGATATAAAAAAAGCGGCTTAATCACCGCTCATCTTTTTATTTTATATTGGGATTTATGCAGCCATCATATCCGCAATACTGACCGCGCCCTCAGACACAGCAGAAACCACCATAATTGTGTTATCTGCTGTTCCTTCTGTTCCTGCGTTAACAATTACCAAATCTCCCTTACGCAAAGTATCGGCAACTTCATTAAAATAGCCAGAAGTGGCAACGTCTGCCTTGGCATCAGCACTAACATAATGCCATAAGGTAAAACCATTGGCATAAGCAAGCACGCTCAAGTCTTTATTTTTAAAAGCCATAATTATTTCTCCTTAAATTTTTAAGCTTCTTTACATTTAATTTTTACCACGCCTGTATTGTCAATTAGGCAAGCACCTTGGCTCATCATGTTATTAACAAAGTTAGCAGCGTGATCACCATGCCATGTAATGTCTGTTTGAACATCTGAACCACAGGCATGACCGATAGCGGTTTTATGATAGATAAAGCAGTCTCTATCAGTGCCAGATACCAATGGCAAACCAGTATGAAGCATCCACACAATACCTAGCCATTTGCGACTTTCTGTACCTTTTAAGAATGGCAAATTATCACCCGCATAATCACTGTCTGAAAACTCAGTAATGTTTAACAATTGGTTCCATTGGTTAGGACCAACAATACCAAAACGTTGCCCATCATCTGGAACTTCATTTTCATTCATTGAGGCAAAAGAGCTTAAGATTAAGTCTTTTGACAATACGCTTGAATAATCACCCACAATATTTTCAGCATTTTTAAGGGCTGAAATAATCAAATCATCGGTTTTTCTACCCAAAGCATAAGCACCAGCAGATGCAATAATTCTACGCTCATCAATGTTGGTTTTTAATTCATCAAGTGAATCCACCCAATCACCAGCATAATAATCATAAAGCATACATTCTACTGGTTCATGATCCAAATTCATCACAGGGACTAAACCATGACGAGCCTTAACGCTTGCAGTACCTTTGCCCACTTTTTGAAAGGTGGTTGAGTAGCCCACAATATTGTTCTTAGAACGAACGGTGCTTTTTAGTTTTGAGCCTGTTTGCTGATAAGCCAAATGGACATCAGCTTCAAAGTTTTTGATAAACGATTTATCAATATTAGTTGACATTTTTTTCTCCATAAAATTGTTATATTTTTATAAAATCGGGTTATGGTTTCACCTCAAAACCGCCCATAAAAAACCTCAAGGCGGATAACCGTTATCTTGAGGGCAGGATTAGTGTTATATTGGCAAAAATTATCTCACGAGCGTCAATATATTTAATGATATTAATACCTCTTAATAAATCTAAGCTTAGGGTGAATATTTAAACATTTAGCTGTTTACACAAATGCAAAATATTCAAAACCTAAATGAGGTTCTTGCATGATTGATGATGTTTTATTCTTCATTTGGATAGAGCTTTTTGAACCCATTTGAAATCATTGAGATATAGCTAGGATCTTTATCTTTCCAATAGCGTTCATCTTTCATCATTTCTTTGAGTTTTTGCTCGGAGATTCCTGAGCCTAAAACATCATCTTTTTTATT
>QKFK01000049.1 GCA_003252195.1 Rhodospirillales bacterium | reverse complement strand
TAGAGCAAACATATAAAATATTATATTCTCAAACATCAAAACCTACCTATATTTGCTTTCTTTTCTTAGTCTTTCAGCGAGCAGACTTTCCCATCTGTCACCATTAGCTAAGAGTTTTTCTTTGTTATAAATCATTTCTTCACGGCTCTCTGACGTAAACTCACTATTAGGTCCTTCTACAATCGCATCTACAGGGCAAGCCTCTTCGCACAAACCACAATAAATACATTTAAACATGTCAATATCGTATCTTACTGTGCGACGGCTACCATCTTCACGTGGTTCTGCCTCAATGGTGATAGCTTGAGCTGGGCAAACAGCTTCACAAAGCTTACAAGCAATACATCTTTCTTCACCATTTGGGTAGCGTCTTAAGCAATGTTCACCCTTAAACCTAGTTGATAATGGGCTTTTTTCAAACGGATAGTTAATTGTAACTTTAGGCTTAAACATATATGTAAATGTTAGCCATAACCCTTTAACTAGCTCAAATAATGAAAAGGTTTTAAGTATTTTTTTTAGCATTTATTTTATCTCCTTAAAAACCTTAAACAGCCTGCATGTTGTAAACCACAACACCAGCACTTATAATTACCCAAATAAGTGAGATTGGTAAAAAGAACTTCCAACCTAAACGCATAAGTTGGTCATATCTAAATCTTGGGAATGTTACCCTCGCCCACACGAAGAAGAACAACAAAGCAGTAACTTTTATACCAAACCAAACAATCCCTGGAACCCAAGCCAACCATGAAACATTAACAATCGGCAACCACCCACCTAAGAATAGAATTGTACCAAGTGAGCTGATTAAAATCATATTGGCATATTCTGCCAAAAAGAAGAATGCAAATGCTAATCCTGAATATTCTACGAAATAACCCGCTACCAATTCTGATTCAGCTTCTGGCAAGTCAAATGGAGCACGATTAGTCTCAGCTAGCATAGAAGCCAAGAAAATAACAAACATCGGAAAGTGCAAGAACATAAACCATGTTGATTGCTGAGCCCAAACAATGTCTGACAAATTAAGAGAACCTGCAGATATAACCACAGAAACCACAACTAAACCAATTGCCACCTCATAAGAAACCATTTGAGCAGTTGCTCTTAATGCACCTAAAAAAGCATAACGTGAATTTGATGACCAACCAGCTAATATCATAGAATAAACATTTAATGATGAGATAGCTAATAGATACAAAACACCAACATTAATATTGGTTATATACCAACCTTGATTAAATGGTATCACCGCCCAAGAAGCCAAACATAATGTAAACGCCAATGCTGGGGCTAATAAAAACATCAATTTATGAGACTTAGCAGGAATAATCATCTCTTTTAAGAATGATTTTAGACCGTCAGCAAGCGGTTGAAATAAACCAAATGGCCCAACAACAGATGGACCTTTTCTTAACTGCATTGCCGCAATAACTTTACGCTCAAAGTAAGTTAAATAAGCCACCCCCAAAAGCAATGGCAATACTACCAACAATATTTTACCAAGCATGATTAAAACTGGCACATATGGCTCTATAATCGGATAAAACGAATTCCAATATGGTTCAATAAAATTCAAAATTGCTTCCATTATTGTTCTCCGTTATTTTTATTTTCAGCTCTAGCACGACGAACCTCATACATAGTTTTTGAAGCACGAGCTATAGCCGAATCTGTAAAGAAATTAATCTCATATTCTGGCAATTTTTTAGCCTTTAATTTATCTGACTTAATTTTTGATGGCGTCCATTCTGCCTTAGTGGCTTTGCCTTCTTCGCCTGCAAAAATTGGATAAGTTTGAGCCATTTCAGCCCTTACGGTTTCTAAGTCAAACAATTCAATTGGTTTTTCAATAGCTGATGATATTGCATTGGCAATCATCCAACCATCACGAGACAAGCCAACAGAGAAAGCTGCTTGTTTCGTTCTTTGTAATCTACCTTCTAAGTTTAGATAAGTAGAGTTCTTTTCTAAATATGCCGTTGATGGAATAACCACATCGGCATTAGAAGCACCACTATCACCTACATAACCTTGGTAAATAATAAAGCAATCTTGGTGCAAGCTATGAGCCTGAATTTCATCAGCTTCAATTAAATATAACAATTTAAGCTCACCAGATTTTGCCTTATCTTCAAGTGCATTAATACCATAACCACCTTGATGAGGAACAAAGCCCAAATCTAAACCAGCAACTAAAGATGCCGCAGAGTGAATTAGGTTAAACCCATTCCAGCCATCTTTAACAAAAGCAAGAGCCTCAACTAGCTCATATATTAATGCTAAAAATTCTTTACCTTCGCTTCCTGAAATAACTTTATCGCCAACAATTAACATTGGTTTATGTGAGTTTTTCAAGATCTTAGCAAAGTCATTTTTGCCTTTAATTAATTCATTAATAACTTTAATTTCATCTCCCAAATAATTGTATTTATATGTTAAATCACAATTATCACCAATCACCGCAACAGGGTAATCATCATTAGCAAACCTAGCCCTAATGCGGGCATTCAACACAGGAGATTCCAACCTTGGGTTAGCCCCAATAATGAGCAAAGCATCTGCTTCATCTATGCCATTAATACCACTATTGAACAAATAAGAGGCACGGTTATTAATATCAAATTCAAGATTATTTTCACGACAATCTATATTCTTAACCCCAATCTCTGAAGCTAATTTTTTGAATGAATATAGTGTTTCTGCATCAGCCATTTTACCTGCCACAAAAGCTATATTATCAGCGTCAGTTGATTTAATCTTTGATGCAATTAACTCTAACGCCTCATTCCACTCGACTGGTGTCATCAAACCCTTTTTGCGGATAAACGGCCTATCAATACGTTTGTTATAAATACCATCAAAAGCATGACGAGTTTTATCTGATATCCAATCCTCGTTAATATCTTCACATTGAGCAGGCAAAATGCGTAAAATCTCATTTCCACGTTTGCAAGCAACTATGTGCGAGCCTATTGCATCCATAACATCTATTGTTTCAACCCTTTTAAGCTCCCAAGGCCTTGCCCTAAACGCATATGGCTTAGATGTCAAAGCACCTACAGGGCATAAATCAACAATATTTCCTGCGAGTTCGGAAGTTAGAGATTTTTCAACATATGTAGTAATTTCAGTATCTTCACCCCTGCCAATACCGCCCAATTCTGGCACACCTGCAACATCTTGCAAAAATCTTACACACCTAGTGCAGTGAATACATCTGGTCATATGGGTCTTAACTAATGGCCCCATATATTTATCTTTAACAGCTCTTTTTTCTTCCTGATAACGGCTTCTATCTTTACCATAGAACATAGTCAAATCTTGCAAATCACATTCGCCAGCTTGGTCACAAATTGGGCAATCTAGTGGGTGATTAATCAACATCATTTCTAAAACAGAATTACGAGCTTTTTTAACTTTCTCGCTATTGGTATAAATCTCCATATTATCACACACTGTCATAGAGCAAGACGCTACTAACTTTGGCATATTTTTAACTTCAACCAAGCACATACGGCAATTACCAGCTATTTTTAGCTTTTCATGATAGCAAAAACGCGGAATCTCGATACCAAGCTCGTCACAAGCCTGCATAATAGTACGACAAGCTGTAACATCATATTCTACGTCATTAATCTTTACTTTTGGCATTAATTATCTCCGCCGACTTTGTCTTTGCCTAAATTAATCTTTTCTTCCATCTCGTGCCTAAAGCGTCTAATCAACCCTTGAACAGGCCATGCTGCCGCATCAGCCAAAGCACAAATTGTATTACCTTCCATCATATGGGTAATATCTTCTAATAAATCGATATCAGCCTCAACAGCTTCACCTTTATTAACGCGTTCCATAACACGCCAGAGCCAACCACACCCCTCACGACATGGGGTACATTGACCACAACTTTCATGCTTATAAAAGCGAGATAAACGAGTTATAACCTTAGTTAAATCGGTTGATTTATCCATCACGATAACCGCACCAGTACCTAAACCAGAGTGAACAGCTTTTAATGAATCAAAATCCATTAAAACTTCTTCGCAAATATCTTTAGTTATCATCGGCACAGATGAACCACCTGGAATAACAGCTTTTAGATTTTCCCAACCGCCAATAACGCCACCTGCATATTTATCTATCAACTCACGAAGCGGAATACCCATTCTGGCTTCAACATTACATGGCTTATTAACATGACCCGAGATTGAGAATAATTTAGGGCCAAAGTTATTAGCACTTCCGATTGATGTAAACCAACTAGCACCTCTTCTTAAGATTGTTGGAGCATCTGCAATT
>QKFK01000221.1 GCA_003252195.1 Rhodospirillales bacterium | reverse complement strand
AGACAATGATTTTGAACGATTAATCAGCTCAAAGTCAGATAAAGATACTTATCTCAATCACGGCTCAACTGATAATATAGATAAAAACACAGCTCAGAAGTTTACGTCGGGTAAAATGCAGATAGATGCGCGGCTTGATTTGCACGGCTTTACCGTAGAGCCTGCCTATAATAAATTATATGATTTTATTTGCCGTTGCTATGACAGAAAGCTTCGTTGCTTACTCGTAATAACTGGCAAAGGCACTAAAAAGAAGTGGCCCGAAGAAAGCACCGGAATATTAAGAGAGATGGTGCCAAAGTGGCTTAATGAGCCAGCCTTTAGGAAAAAGATACTATCTTTTTCATATGCAAAGGCTAAAGATGGCGGAGAAGGGGCTTTATATATTTTGTTAAAAAGAATTAGAGATAAGCAACCTGAAATTTCTTAGAAATTTATGTGGATTTAACAAAAATTAATATGGATTAGTCAGTGATTTGGGCTGACTGCAAATCACGGTGCGATAAAGATGCTCTGTTTAGAGTGTTCTAGATAACATTAGCCAAGATAAGAGGTTTGTGAAGCTAACCAGAGCAGTGAAGCAAAGTTCGCAACAAGTTAGTAACTTGGCGCGACTGTTTATGTTATAGGTGATTTTGTTTAAGTATTAAACCGAGAATATCAGTCAAAATATTCTGGAGGATAAACACCCCAGAAGTCGCTTCTTTTCATCCAACCACTAATGTTGCCAAAGCTTACCTTGCAGAATAAAGAATCTTTTGGGCATTCATTAAGCTCACCAATAACTCCAGATTCTACCTTGGCCATAATGCGTAAAGGCTCAGAACTGTTACGATATAACGTGCGTTGAATGCCAGTTATTCTAACCATTCTTTTGCCAGATAATAATGATTTATGAACCCAGCCTTCGCTTCCTTCCCAGTCGCGAATTTTGCGCCAATTATCATATTCACCAATAATTTCTACAGGCAAAGCTTTTGATAAATAAACCCAAATAACAGGATATCTAACCCCAGGGCCAGAGCGTAAATTAACTTGAGCAGATTTTAATGATACAAAACGAGGGATTGGCAAACCACTACTTTCGATTTGCGCATTAGATAAAGATGTCAGCCCTATTAATAGGGATAAACTTAAAAATGATGTAACTATTATCTTCTTTATCTTCATCGTCTCGTCACAAAATATTTAACCAAAGTTACTAAACACACCCATTGGTGAATCTAACTAACTTTGGTTAATATATTACAAACGAAAGTCTGTTTAGGCAAATAATTCTGTAGAAAGGTACCTTTCTGCGAAAGAAGGCAATATAACTACTATTCTTTTGCCGTCCATTTCTGGGCGAGACGCAACTTTTATAGCTGCTGCCAAAGCTGCACCAGAAGAAATCCCCACAGGAGTCCCTTCAGTCTTTGCAACTAATCGAGCTGTTTCAAAAGCTTTGTCATTGCTAATTTGTACGGTTTCATCAATTAGTGTGGTGTCTAAGTTTTTAGGAATAAAACCAGCGCCAATTCCTTGAATTTTGTGTGGTCCTGGGTTGCCCCCGCTAATAACAGGGCTAGATTCAGGCTCAACGGCAATAATCTTAATATCTGGGTTGTGTTTTTTTAAAATCTCGGCAGTACCAGATAATGTGCCGCCAGTTCCAACACCTGCAATAAAGACATCTATTTTACCTTTTGTATCTTCGATAATCTCAATAGCGGTTGTTTTTTTATGTATTTCTGGGTTGGCAGGGTTGTCAAATTGACTTGGCATAAAAGAGTTTGGGTGCTCGGTTAAAAGCTCTTCTGCTTTTGATATAGCTCCCTTCATTCCATTCGCCGCAGGAGTTAAAACAAGTTCTGCGCCAAGGTGTGCTAGCATTTTTCTGCGCTCAATAGACATGCTCTCAGGCATGGTTAATATAATTTTATACCCCTTTGCAGCACAAACAGCAGCTAAAGCTATGCCAGTATTACCAGAGGTTGGCTCAATAATTATGGTGTCTTTGTTGATTCTGCCTGCATTTTCAGCGTCCTCAATCATGGCTAAGCCAATACGATCTTTAACAGAAGATAGCGGGTTAAAAAACTCGCATTTGCCAATAATCTCAGCCCTTACGCCACATTCTTTTGCAAAAGTTGTGAAGCGAACTAAAGGGGTGTTGCCGATTGTTTCGGTTATGGAATTATATATTTTACCACGAAAATTATTAGACATTTTTATCTCCTTCTTTTTTAATCTCTACCAAAATGGTAGTATTAATAATTTAGCCAATAATTGCTAAAAATCAAGGCTTAATTACACGCCTGTTGAACCAAAACCACCAGTGCCTCTTTGGGTTGCATCCATATGAGCAACATCATTCCAAATAACTCTGGCAACAGGAGCGACCACAAGTTGGGCAATTCTCATGCCTCTGGTCACAAGAAAGTTGTTTTTGCTAGTGTTGTATAAAATAACGCCGATTTCGCCTCTGTAATCTGCATCAACCGTACCTGGAGAATTAAGAACCATAACTCCATCTTTTGCAGCTAATCCAGAGCGAGAGCGTACCTGAGCCTCAAATCCAGCGGGTAATGCAATGCCGATACCTGTTTTGATTAATTCTTTTTCTCCTGGTGCTATTTTTACTTTTGTTGCCACTGCAGCTAGCAAATCCATTCCAGCAGAATATGGCGTTGCATATTGAGGCAATTCTAAATCCATAGCGTGAGGAAAGCGGATAATCGGAACATTTACGTTATATTGCATTTTTTCTCTCTTTAAAAACAACTTGAAAACAATCCAGATTCTAATCATAGCTTGCGCTGATGTCAAAATAAGGATAAAGATTTTTTAACAATTTCAGCTTTAAAATAAGAAGTTAATCGCAAAAACCAAGAGGTAAAGCCATATTTTATGAGCATTAAGCTAGCCATCTATATGATTTCATTAGGTATTATGTTAAATGCCTCGCCTGCTTGTGCCTTTGGTCTTGATTTAGATGAAATGTATCGCGATATCATAAAAAGCGAAAATGCAGGTCATTTACCCTCATATTCTTTTAATAAAGTGGTAAAAGAAAAAAAAGTTCAAAAAGAAGAAGCTAAAAAAGAAGCTGAAACCATAAAAATTCCAGAAAAAAAAGAGCTTCCTGCATCCCTAATGGCAAATACAGTGCCTGCAAAAGCTAAAAGCTTGGTGCAGACTAAGGACGATAAAAAATGGAAAGAGGTTGTAATTGCGGTGCAAAAAGGTAATCCGTCACCATTTGATATTGCCGAGATAGAAAAACAAGCCGAAGCTAAAGATGTTCAAGCAGTTGAAATTTTAGCTTGGATAAAAGCAAATGGAGTTGGTTGCGAGCAAGATTTGCAAAAAGCATGGGCTTTATATAACCTTGCTTCACAATTAGGGGTTAAAGATGCTGCCCAAAACGCAAACGCTGTTTATCGCGCTATGAATCGCTATGAAAAAGACACCCTTTCTCCTTTTTAAATATTTTATTTGTATCAGATAAAATTAAAGGGGCTGTTTTTCAGTCCATTTTTATATTTAATATTCAGGTAATTTTTCTAAGCTATCTTCTTCTTTCTCACCGTCGGCTGTTTTTATAAAAAAGCTTCCGTTAACATTAACTTTTTCAACTTTGGCACTATATCTCCAACCTTCGCGTTTATGTTGTGTATATACTGCTTTTCCGTTATCTATGGCGTTTATAACGGCTTCTACAGGAACATCTTTACCTTCATCCCACTTATATGAATCAAGGTATCTTTCTGCCGCTCTTAGCCACACTCGTTTAATATGTTGAAAACCTTTGTCATTACTTGAGTAATGAATCCTTCTGATGAAGGAATCTATTTCTGGCAACATTTAGTATCTCTATATCAATTAAATCTCTTAATGAATTATATAGAAATGCTAATAAAAAGTCTAAAGCTTAAGATAAATATTTTACCTATTACAACAATTTTCTTGACATTTTGTTCTTTTTATGTTCTTGTTATGATTAGTAAACGCTATAGGTGCGTTTGTGTTATCGCTTAAGATTTTTGGTCTTAAGCGTTTTTTATTTAAACAGCTTTTATATGGGCGGGAGATTTTTCTTCTGCCCATTTTTTGTGGAGAAAAACATGTTTGATTTCTTAAAACTAAAAAACAGCATCGCAAGTAATTCAGGGGTTAATCAAGATGATGTAATATTATAAAGAACCTGATTGGGGTATGGATAATATACCAACCCAATCTATGATAGATGGGATAAAGAACTTTCAAAAAGATAATAACCTTAATATTGATGGGGTGATGAAACCAGACGGTGAAACTATAAATAAAATAAATGAACATTTAGGTAAGCGTAATCAATCATCAAGCCCACTTAGTAACGATTATTTGTCAGGCAACATAAGCATAAATTCTGCTCAAAACGCGCAGAGCAATAGCATGAGTATGTTCAATCAATCTTCTATCTTAGCCAAGTTAAAAGAAAATGCCAAACAACCTACGATAAAAGCAGATAATACTGCAGGAGGCACTCAAGCTAATTTAACTAATGGAGTTCACAAAGCATCAAAAAATATAGAAGCAATTAACAATGTTGGTTCGAAGGTAGAGCAAATTAAAGACAGTTTTCATGATAAAATAGCAAAAGCAGGAAACTTAAAACAAGAGCAAATAACCATGCCAGATGATATTGCTCAGAACAGAGCTCAATACCCATATAGAACATTGCATGATAAGGTTAAAAACATGGAAGATATAAATAAAGTAAGACAAGAACATGAGGATATGGTTAAGGCGGATAATGAACTAAACAATCTTACTTTTCCCGATACAAAAAATCATGAAAAACCAGTGGGTCATATTTATTTAGATACTAAGGGTAATCCAACAATAGGGAATGGCAATAAGATCTCAAGTGAATATGATTTTGTTAAGTTGCCGATGGTTAATAGAGATACCAATAAACAAGCTACTGAAGCGGAGAAAAGAGCGGAATATCAAAGACTAAAGGGGCTAAAAGATACCGTTTTTAAAAAAGGTGATGATAAAGAAAGACCATATAATTATAGGAGTAAATTTTATAAAAAATACTCAACCATGGATTTATCTGAAGATTATAGTGATAACAAAATGAAAGAGCATATTGCTAATGATATTAGCTTCCTAAAAGGAAAGATAAAAGGCTTTGATAACAAGCCCCAAAGTGTTAAAAGAGCAACTATAGATATGACTTATAATTTAGGGCAAAATGGTTTCTCTAAATATAAAAAGATGCTAAAGGCAATTGATGATAATGACTGGGCAACCGCCGCTAAAGAATCTTTCCGCCATGGCATTGGAGAAAGTCGCAATAAATGGACTAATGATTTGTTTTTAGAAGC
>QKFK01000226.1 GCA_003252195.1 Rhodospirillales bacterium | reverse complement strand
AGCAAGTTGCCCATGCGTTATCGTGCTCTATTCGGCACAAGCAAAGCTTTTATTTTATCTGATAGCAACGTAGCTCCTCTTTACCTACAGCAAGTTACCGAAGAGCTGTCTCAAAAACAAATCATATCATCTTCTTTTGTTGTAAACGCTGGCGAAGATTCAAAATCTTTTATTACACTGGAAAAAGTTTTAAATAAAATGAGCGAAGCTCAATTGGATAGAAAAAGCATTTTGATTGCCCTTGGTGGTGGCGTTGTCGGTGACTTAGGTGGTTTTGCAGCCTCAATTTACATGAGAGGAATCAAATTCATTCAAATCCCAACTACCTTGTTGGCCCAAGTTGATAGCTCAGTCGGTGGAAAAACCGCAGTTAACAGCTCTTATGGCAAAAACATTATTGGCACATTCCATCAGCCAAGCTTGGTTGTTGCAGACACATCTTTTTTAGAAACCTTGCTCCCTAGAGAGTTATTATCTGGTTACGCTGAAGTTATTAAATATGGCATAATCAAGAACAAGTCTTTCTTTGATTGGTGCTGCAATAACGGTGAAAAAATTTATGGCGATGACAAAGATTATGAATTAATAAAAACCGCTGTTAAAACCAGCTGTCAAATCAAAGCCGAGATAGTAGAGCAAGATGAAAAAGAACAAAATATAAGAGCATTGCTAAACTTTGGGCACACTTTTGCCCATGCCTTAGAACTTGAAGGAGGCTATAGTGATGCCATTTTACATGGAGAAGCGGTTGCGGTTGGAATGGTGATCGCGGCCAGACTTTCAGCAAAAGCTGGCTATTGTGGCCCAGAAGACGCCATGTTAATTGAAAAGCATGTTCCAATAAGCGCTGAAGCTAGAATATTTACAAAGAAAATGAGCGCAAATAAGCTTTATCAAAATATGTTAGGTGACAAAAAGAACGATATGGGTAAAATAAAATTCATATTGATTAAAAATATTGGCAAAGCTTTCATATGCTCCGATATTGACAAAGACGTAGTTATTGATGTTTTAAGTAATTTTATTAAAGAGGTAGGATAAACAAAATGTGGATATCAATTTCCATTGTAGCTTTTTTACTTATATTATCAGGCATATTTTCAGGATCTGAGACAGCCCTAACCAAAGCTTCTCGAGCCTTGATGCATGAAAAAGAGCGTGAAAATGACAATAAAGCAAAGGCCGTTAATTGGCTACTAGCTCGTCAAGAAAAGCTCATTGGCACTATTTTATTAGGCAACAACCTCGTAAATATTTTAGCCACTTCTATTTCTACCAAATTAATGCTTGATATGTTTGGCACCGAAGGTGTGGCATATGCAACCTTAGTTATGACATTTTTAATTTTGGTTTTTTCTGAAATATTGCCTAAAACCTATGCTATTCGCCACGCAAACAGAGTTTCTTTATTCGTTGCTTACCCTTTAAGGTTTTTAGTTAAGTTGTTTTTCCCGCTTGTTTCTTTTATGCAAGCGATTGTAAGCGCAACACTTTCTATCTTCCGCCTAAACAAAAAGACCAAAGAAACAAGTGAAGAAATTAAAGCAGAATTAAGAGGGGCTATTTCTTTACAAGATTCTCAAGGCATCAAGCAAGAAAAAGCCATGCTAAAAAGCGTGCTCGAACTTACTGATGTTCAGGTTTATGACGTTATGAAACACCGCAGAAGTGTGTTTTCTATTAATGCCGATAAACCAATAGAAGAAATAATTGGCTTAGTTTTGAACTCACCTTTCTCACGTATTCCAATATGGAAAGATAGACCAGAAAATATTATTGGTATTATCCGCTCAAAAACCTTGTTAAAGGCGGTTAAAGACAACGAGAAAGATTTAGATTCAATAAAAATAGAAACTATTGCTTCTAAGCCTTGGTTTATTCTTGAGACCACAAACCTTATGAAACAACTACAAGCATTTAAGAAGCATCGTGAGCATTTTGCTGTTGTGGTTGATGAATATGGTGCATTGCAAGGTATTGTGACCCTAGAAGACGTTTTAGAAGAGATTGTAGGTGACATTAACGATGAAACAGACATGCCATCTCTTGACGAAACAGACGGCGTTAGAGTGCGCAATGATGGTTCTTATGTTGTTGATGGCAGAGTAACCATAAGAGACTTAAACCGTAAATTTGAGTGGGATTTACCAGATGATGAAGCCGCAACCATTGCAGGCTTCTTAATCCACGAAACAGAGCGCATCCCAGAGCAAGGTCAAGCATTTGAGTTCTATGGCTTCAGATTCAAGGTCATTAGCCGTAAGCGCAACCAAATCAGCACAATTAAAATCACTCCTTTAACCAATGAGCCTTTGGAGGAATAAACATGCCCCTACCTCAATCTTGTGACCGCGAGTTATACCATAGCCGCAACATTGAGTTCAAAGGTTATAAACGCTCAGATGGCTTGTGGGACATTGAAGCCCGCATGACTGATGTTAAGGAACACACATTCCCTTCTATTGACAGAGGCGGGCAAATTGAGGCAGGAGAAACCTTCCATGACATATCTCTACGCTTTACTATAAATGAAGAAATGGAGATTAAAGATGCTGCAGCCTCAATTGATGCCGCACCATTCTTCTTGTGCCCTCACGCAATCGATAATATTAAAAACTTTGTTGGCCTAAAAATAGTCGCAGGGTTCAAAAAAAGAGTTATGGAAACTTTCCCTGACGTAAAGGGCTGCACCCACATAAGAGATTTGGCAGTTATACTCGCAAACGGCGCTTTTCAAACCATCTACCCGCTAAGGCTAGCAAGGCGCAAAAAAGGGGAATTCGAAATCCTTAACACCTGCTATGCGCTAGATGCCAAAAAAGACGTGATAAAAAGAGATTACCCAGAGTTGCACGAAAAAGACTAGCAAAAATTATCTTTTGCCAATCCCCTCCATAACTTTATAGATGTTTTCTACACTTGGAGAAACTATCCCTTTGGGAAGCCTGTGACATAGATTTTTATAATATGCCAAGATAAATACTCTTGCCGTATTTGTAAGGCCACTCTTATCTTTATGTTTATCAATAATCGACAGCAAATCATTTCTAGAAATTTGTTCTAATGCACAAATTTCACTTAACGCATCCCAGAACTCTGAAGACATACTAATGCTCGTTCTGCGTTGATTTACAAAAACTACTCTATTTAATTGTCTAATCATGCCGCAATTCAATTTTTTAAGGTTACGTAAACAACTTAACAGATATAATAATATCGATAAACTTGCTTTATGCAACCTTTTTTATTAAAAATAATATATTAACAACCTAAAGTGCGTATTTAATGAGAAAAAAATATTTTGAGCCTCAATCTCCAGTTTCAAGAAAGTGTGATTTCCCTGGTTGCGAAAACCAAGGAGAATATAGGGCTCCTAAAGATAGAAACTTAAAAGAATATTATTGGTTCTGCCTAGACCATGTTAGGGAATACAACAAGAACTGGGATTTCTACGCCGACATGAGTGAGAAAGAGATTGAAGACCACATAAAGCACGACACGGTTTGGCAACGACCAACATGGAACATGGATCCCAAAAAACGCAATGAAGCTCATTTAAACTTTAAGGATCACACTAGCTTATTTGGAAACTTTGAACATGTCTTTAGCGGTAAAGACAACACTACGTTAAACAAATTTCTACCAGAAGAAGAAGAGGCCCTTAACATTATGGGACTTGGTCATGACTTGACACTTGAATCTTTAAAAAAGCGCTATAAAAAGCTAGTTAAGCAATGTCACCCAGATATAGTTGGCGATAACAAACAGGCAGAAGAACGTTTTAAAAAAATCTGTGATGCATATAATCTATTAAAAGACAGATTAAGGAAATAGCCCACTAGTGGGTTAAAAACACCTGCACAACTTCTTTTTTACAACATCTGCACTTCACATCATAATCAACGGCTTAGCTTCACCTTTATTCACGCTTAATCGCACCCACAATCATTAAAAACTTTGACAATATTATGATTTCATTGCCATTCTATACAAATGGGCATCTCCCCACAAAACTGTCTAGCTCTGTATTGCACGACAACCACGCTTCTAATGCTACAAAATACCTTATGTTCTCATTACAACCTTACGTTCTTGTAAATTATATGCCCTATAATCACCTATTGGTTCTTTACTAAAACAGTTGTTCTTTTATGGATTATACCAACAAAAAAGCCCAGCATCTGCTGGGCTTTCTGTAATTTTTAGATTTGCTAACTAAGCTTCTGTGTTTTCGCCTGCTTTAGCAATGCTGTTTTTGATTTTAACAGCTTCGTCTGTCAATTTGCGATTTGAAGTTGACATTAAATAAGAATCTAAACCGCCGTTATGTTCGATTGAACGTAATGCTTTTGTAGAAATTCTTAAGTTAATCATTTTGCC
>QKFK01000027.1 GCA_003252195.1 Rhodospirillales bacterium | reverse complement strand
TCAGACAAATGAGCTTGAGCAGAATCTTCAAACACTTTCAAATTATGTTTTTTAGCAATTGAATTTATAGCATCCATATCAGCTGCTTGACCATACAAATGAGTTAGAGCAATAGCTCTGGTTTTTGGTGTAATAGCTTTTTCGATAGCCTCAGGAGATATATTATATGTTCTTTTATCTGGCTCTACTAATACTGGGGTTGCTCCAGCTCTAGAAACACCGAGAGCCGTTGCCACAAAACTGTTTGTCGCACAAATAACTTCCATATCTGGCTTATTAATCCCCCATGCTTCCATAGTAAGAGAAATAGCCTCTAGCCCATTTGAAACACCTATGCAGTAATTTGCGCCGCATGCTAAAGCAAAATCTTTCTCAAATTTTTCAAGCTCCGCGCCACAAATATAATGCCCATGAGACATAACTTTTTCATAAGCTGTATCAAGCTCAAATTTAATATCTTTATAGCAACGTTTAAAATCTATAAATGGAACAGAAGTAACAACTTTTTTATTTCTTATTATTTTTTTAAACGCATCATAGTCACGAATATAGTCGCCTTCATCATAATATTCGCTGGCCAATACCATCACCACACAATCATCAGAGAAATTTGTAAACTCTCTCCACATAAATCCCTTTATGTGCAAACCTTGGCTAGGTGATGATAAATGAATAGTTTCCCTTGTGTTACCATCATCCAAAATAAAATCACAAGAACCAGAAGCACAAAAAACAACTTGCTCTAAATCGTAATGAGCATGATGCCCTCTTACAGCACTTTCTGTTGTGTCATATACATAATAGACACGCTTTATTGGAAATGGAATATTACGCATTGCTTCTAGTGCAACTAGCTGCCCTTTATTATCGCCATTAACTTTAAAATTTATTAGATTATAACTCACAATACGCCTCAAACAGAAAATTTAAACAAACAAGAAATATCACATAGATATATATCTTACAAATCATATCTACTTTAATATGCTCTCATTTTATAGAAAAGCATAAACCCTTTATGAGATTTTTCTTAAAAGGTTAACGAGATTAATCAACAAGCTATTGTTTTTCATAAAATCTATAACTAAATAGAGCCTCATAGTTAAGAATCTTTTTGCAAACTCTTTGCTCTATAATCACTCAGCAGAGTTTATTTGATTAGCTATCTCTCTAACAACTAATTCTTGAGTAGCTCTGGACCAGTGAGTATCATCTGGCCAATAAACATTTTGTGTCCCCTTTGCCACCTCAGCCTTGGCTATTTCTTTCATATTTATATACATATATCTTTTATTATCAAAGCTATCTAAATATTCAAAAAGCTTGTTTTCTGGCAAATTATCACCACCAACTACATGGTCCTTATAAACACCATATTTATCAGCACAAACAAAGAAAAATAATTTAACCCCTTGCTCGTTCAACCGATCGGCTAGTTTGTTTACATTATCATTAAGTTTATTTGCTGTTTCTATGCTCGTTTTATTCATTTTATCGATATCGTCATGGAATACAGCTAGTGTTCTAGGCTTCTTAGATGTGAATAGCTCCTCATCAAGATCAAAAAAATTAACTGCGTTATTCTTCTTAGTTTTCTTAAAAAGATTGTAATGTTTTTTATCAAAAATTAGCACCGAACTCGTTGATCTAGATCTTTTGTAACGGCTTACATTACGTGATAAGTCTATAGTTTTATCAAGATCAAAGTTATCGACAAACCTTTCTACGGCCTGCCTTTCTATTGTTTCTAATATTACATATTTAACCCCATATTTTTCAAACAAGCCATCTTTCAAATATGAGTTGATTATATAAACCATATCATCAAAACCATAGAAGTTCATAATCAAGACTCTTTTGCCCGTATATTTAACTAAAAAATCTTGGTAATATCCGCCTTGTCCCTCACCTCTAGTAAATGAATCTCCAATCGTAATAATAGGAAAATTATTATCATCATCTTTCTTATATGATAGCAAAACTGCATCTTTATCTAAGCGAGGAATATTGCGTGAAATAGAAATTTTTTTATCTCCGCTCATTCTAGACAAGTCGCCAAAAACTGGTTTTGCAATATATGGATCGTATATAAAATACATAAAAGAATGAAAACCCAGAAAAACTAAAAGAGCCACAACATATATTCTAACATAATTCTTACTTGTAAGTTTTTTCATTTATCTTCCTAAAAGTTAAAATATAAAAATTCAGAAGAATTTATCATCATAAAACTAAGGGCGGCAAATAATAGGACAATTGAAACACCGGCCTCAATCCATGAAATTTCTATGTTTGAGCTATCTTCATTCAATAAGAAGTATTTTCCCCAAGCGCCTCTTTTTTGCCAGCGATTTGATATAAACACCAAAACAAAAGCTAAAATCAAGGTATTGACCATATGTGAATAATGGTTTTCATCTGGAGTTACATTAATGAGCCAATCTCCAAACTTTGCTCCAAATTGTTTTAAGAAAGCCAAATGTTTTTCAGAGCGCTCTCTAAATACAATTCCATTAAAACCAAACATTGCCTTAAATACATTAATCGCAGAAGAAAAATCTTTTGCTCTAAAAAACACCCAGCCAAAAACAACGAACAAAAAGGTAATAGTCCTTGCTAGGTAAACATTCATGCTTATACCAAGCTTTTTCCATAAGCGACAAACAACTAGCCCAAGACCATGCAAAGCACCCCAGAGGATAAAAGTCCAGCCAGCACCATGCCACAAACCGCCGATTAAGAACGTAACAAAAACATTCATACAGGCTCTTACTTCTCCTCCCCTATTACCACCTAATGGTATATACAAATAATCTCTCAACCAACGAGATAGAGTAATATGCCAGCGCCTCCAAAAATCTTGAATACTTGTTGCTAAATATGGGTCATTAAAGTTTATTGGTAGCTTGATATTAAATATTAAAGCAGAACCAATTGCCATGTCACAATAACCAGAAAAATCAAAATAAAGCTGAAAAGTGTATGACAGAGCAACAAACCATCCCTCAAAAAAATCTAGATGTTCATTTGTAACATCAAAACCTTGATGCACGAAAGGAGACAATGTGTCTGCTATCCCAACCTTTTTAAAAAGCCCTATGGTAAATATAAATAACCCAAACCCAATGTTTTTATAATTAAGCACTTTATTTCTAAGCACGTTAAACTGAGGCATCATCTCTTTATGATGCACGATTGGCCCTGCGATTAACTGAGGAAAAAATGTAACAAAAAAGCAATAGCTTAAAAAATCATACTCCTTTGTCTCCCCCTTGTATGAATCAACTAAATAAGCTATTTGCTGAAAGGTAAAGAAGCTAATAGCCAGCGGAAGAGTGATTGATAAAGTGTTTATATGCAGCCCCAAAAGAGCATCAATATTTTCTATAAAAAAATTAAAATATTTAAAATATGCCAATATTGAAACGTTAAAAACGCACCCAAGCACTAGCAGTGTTTTTTTTCTAACTCTAATACTTTTGCTGTCTTCTTCCTTAGAAGATATCGCCCCACCTATAACATAGTTAAACACTATAGAAGTGAGAATTATTGGCAAATAATCCAATTTCCAATATGAATAAAAAAACAACGACGCTAATACCAGCCAAGCCTTAGCTCCTTCAACCAGCCTTTTTTTATTCAAGAAAAAATAAACCGCAACAACAACAGGAAAGAATAAAAATATATATACGAATGAATTAAATAACATCTAACTACACTACTTATTATTTTCTACCACAGAACTATCGTGCATCATTGCCTTAGCTTTGATATATGAAACTATTGGATAAAGACCAGCACATAAAGCTATCAAAAATCCATATTCGGCTTCTCTATAGCCTTTTCTTTTCACATAACACTTAAAAAATCTAGTAAAAAAACGCCTAATATTATTAGCAAGGCTACCAACTTTACCACTTAGAACCAAATCTTTAGCTCTTGCTTCGGTATAAGAATTAAGCCTTTTAATAGTTGAAGAAACACTGCTATCCATATAATGTTCAACTCTAGTCTCTAGCTTATAACCTTGGTTCTTATTAATCCAGATTGAAGAAGGATGCACTCTTTGCATATCCCATCTCTTCATCCCTTTTCTAAATAAGCTTGGAGTTGAGCCCTTTGTAAAAGACGCCCCAAAACCGTATAACATGCGTTTTTTACCAATCCAATTGGCGAATTTTATAGAATGATAATCATATTTTGTTTTAGCAATTGTTTCTCTTATTTCTTCCCATAAGGCATCTGGGACATGCTCATCGGCATCAATTTCTAATATCCAATCGCCATTACAAGCATCTAAACCAGCGTTGCGACGTTCACCTTCTACTTCCCATGAACCTTCTACAATTTTATTTGTATATTTAAGTGTAATGTCTTTAGTAGAATCTGTGCATTTATCCAAAACAACCACAATTTCATCTGCATTAGCCAAATGCTCTAAACATGAGGCAATTTTATCTTCTTCATTATGCGCAACAATTAATGCTGTAACGCTAGGTTTTTCAATAGACATAATGCTCTTCTCCTAATTACTTAAAACACCCACTATGCTTTTTTCTACTATTTCTGCAGAGCGCACCGACCAGTGTGTATCATCCGCCCAGTAGACATCTTTAGCATTATTTGCTATGCCTGTCTCTAATATTTTCTTCGTGTTTATTTTTTATTTTGCCCAACTTACTCAAACAACGCTAATTTTGCGTGACAATTCACGGATTAAATCATGACCATCCCAGATTAAAGTAAAATCCATGCTTTTACCAATCGGCACAAATCTATCAATTCCAGATGGTTTATCATTTATCACAAAATCTTTTATGACTTCTTTTGAAACCCCATAATAGCTCAATGTTTGTGTCTTCTCATCACATATTGGCAACATATCGGCAAGTCTTTCTGCATCAAACTCAAAAAAGAACCCGCTATTATATTTATATTCTAAAACATTCTCGTCTAATGATGTGAGTTTAACTACATTTAGAATATTGTCATCAGATGCACGTTTTTTAACCTTATAATTAGCTGCAAGCTTATAAAAAGCCGCTAGTTTACCAACTGCCTGAACAGGAGCTATTTCATACTCACTCTTGGCCTTAGCATGTAATTTAGCCCAAAAATCTCTGCTTGCATCTTTTTTATTTTCACCCAACCAAACAACAAGCTGAGGAGATGTGCAAGCATTCTGGTCTGTAAAATAAGTATCATTATAAAAATCTTGAATAATTTTATCTTTATTCTCGGCTTTTAGATATTCATCAGCATCAATAACAGCTATTGATGTTCTATCAGCAAAGGTAATTTCTGATGCTCTGGCCTTCAAAGGTGATTTCCGCATATTGGCAATAGTTGTATCTCCACCCCAAACCATACGCACATCGCATAGGCCAGAAAAACAATCTGAAACATCTCTATTCGAAGCATATTTTACCATTGCAACATATGGAGCGAGCTTTTTGCACTCACCTTCTAACAAACGTTTTACTTCGGTACAAATCAGAGTTACTTGAGCAAAGTCCTTTGCTGGAAGCCTAACAATATTAGCGTTACCAGCCAATAAAGCAGATGCAAAACTAAACGCAAAATTCACGGCTACATTTGATGGAGTGCTATGAAAAACAATTCCCTTACCTAAGCGTTCAGACAAATCATCATACTTTTCTTTTTCTTTTATCAAAGCTGCCTTACGACACCAAAAAGCAAAAGTTGCCACATCAGAATAAGCTTTAGCAGATTTTAACAGGCTAGATGACAACGAATTAAAGAATGTAATAACATCATCTGAAAACAATGCTAAAGGAGCAAGTTTGGGCATTTGCTCAATTTGCTCAGAACTACCTATAACGAATTCAATATTATCAGAATTTAGCTGCATATGTGTCACTACAACCTCTTATTTCAGCATTTTTTAATCTGCCAAAAATTTTGAAATATTTGCCTTTTCTACCACAAGGGCAATCATCTTCACCCAATATCATCCCCTCATCTTCAGTTAACAAAGAATGACCAGGGTAAGATTCTGGCAAAACAGAAACAACCTGAATTATGCCTTTCTCACCAATTTTAGCGACAGAAAAATCTTTAGCATTTCTTATTATAACATCGGAAAACACGCTAGCATGTAAATGCCCATGCTCGCATTGCATATACACACAGCCTGTTTGCTCAACCATGCCATAATAATCATGCACATCATAAAGGCCACAAGCATCTGTTAATCTTTTTTGGAATTCTTCTGGAGACACAGCTTCAGAAACCAGCTTCTTCCAGCCACCACCATGAATTAAAATACCATTAGATAAATCAATCTTTCTATCTGACTTTATTAGCTCTTTATAAAAATGTTGCCACACCATAAATGTAAAGCCAAATAACAAAATTTTCTTACCACTATGCTTTTCTAAAAATGCCTCAATAGCATCAAAATCTATTTCCATATCATCATTTAAAGCATAGGTTCTATCTGAACCAAATATAGAAAACCCTAGAATACCCGCTCCACGCGCTGAAAACATTGCTCTATCTTTTATAACAGATGGACTATCAATAATCAGCATTGGCATGCGAGATGAGCCTGTAAAGTCAGTTACAATTTTAGCCAATGTTTTTTGCTGTTTAGCCGCTGCATCTTTACTTAAATAAATTTTAGAAACAGCTTGCCCAGAAGTACCAGATGAGGTGGTAATCTTAAACACCTCTTCATCTGAAATACTTTTTAATTCCATTTCTTTGAACAAAGAAACTGGCAAAAAAGGCAAATCATAGTAAGTTTTAATGCTATCAACATCAAAATCTAACGCATCTAGCATTGACTTATATTTAGGGCAATTTTGATAATGATGATTAGTTAGAGTTTTAAGATATGATGTAAATAGCGCTGTTTTTTCTTCTTTAGCAAGAGAAAATGGAGGTAACTGTAATATTTCATCAAAACTAGGCATAAAACTTCTCTAAACCTGTATAAACGGTTTTACCAGACTCATTTTTAGGAACAGCATCTATATACTGCACATTAAATGCAGAGTGATTGATGTGACTCTTTTCAGCAACGAATGTTTTAACTTCCTTAATCTTAGCTTCATCTGTAATGAAGATATACATTAAATCATCTTTGCCAGCACAAGCACAATCCAAACCATCAAAATGATGTTTAATCAGACGCTCGGTTTCGTCCAAATTAACTCTGTTGCCAAATATTTTTAAGAAGCGTTTTTTACGCCCAACTACATAATAAAACCCGTCTGCGTCTTTTTTTGCCATATCACCCGTAATCAGCTTACCAAAACGCTCATCACCTTTGGCTAAATCTTCGCCTTTTTCAGCATATCCAAGAGTAACATTAGCACCTTCATAAACTAACTCACCAACAATCTCTGGCTCAGTTACTTGATTGCCATCAACATCAATCAAAGAAAATTTACCACCAGGGATAGCAACACCCATTGAGCCATATTTCTCAATAGATTTCTCAGCTGGCAAATACGCCATACGAGCAGTTGCCTCTGTTTGCCCATACATAACAATAAATTGCTTGCCATTTTCTGATGCAAATTCAGCAAATTTCTTATGAAGCTCTGGAGATAATTTTCCACCAGCCTGTGTCATTGTTTTAAGCGACGGCAAATCTCTATTAAAGAAACGTAATCGGTTAAGCATTTCATAAGTATAGGGGACACCACCAAACGAAGTTGCTTTATATTGAGAAAAAGCTTCCCAAAACTCTCTTTGCATCAACGTTTTAGTCGTAAGGATAATGGAAGCCCCAACTGCCAAATGACTATTAATAATAGATATTCCGTAAGTATAATTCATTGGCAATGTTGTTATTGGTCTTTCTGTAGCATCTATTTTTAGATACTCCACAATAGAGTCAAAATTAGCTTTAATATTAGCATAGCTTTGACGCACCAACTTAGGACTACCTGTCGAGCCAGAAGTAGTTAAAAGCAATGCCAAATCTTCATGTATAGGGAAAACTGATTTATCTTCTCTTTCTATCAAAGCATAATCAAAAGCTTCATAGACAACTTTGCCAGCAAATTTATCCGCACGTGATTTTGGCAACCACAAATAATCTGGCTTATATAAATTCAAGAAATTATCTAACAATTCAGCATCAATGTTATCATCTAGCATCAATGGGACTATACGAGCATTTAAAAACCCCGTATAGCCAACCAATGAGCCGATTGTATTCGAACATAGATTAAAAACCAAGCACCGCCTATTAACCTGCGATGCTAAATCGTTACAAGCTTTGTCTAAAGCGGTATAACTATATTCTTGTCCATCTTCTGTTATAATAGCTGTATTGTCAGAAAAATTCTTAAAATGCCACATTATATTTTGCCAAAATTTCTTTACCCTTCTCAAATGATGAAAAATCAATAATATCATCTGTATCTAATGTAATACTAAAAGCTTCTTCTAAAGCAGCAATTAAGCCCATATGACCAACTGAATCCCAAGCTTCAATATCTTGGTATTTTAAAGCTGGCACTGTATCTGCACCCACATCAAATGTTGTAGCAAAAGTGCTGATATATTTTTCTGTATTACTCATTGTTTAAGTCTCCATATAGTGTCGAAAGGTAATATATTATATTGCTTCAGATAGTGCAAAATTTAAATTACCGTTTAGTTAATAAAATCTTCTTCTCTCATAATTGCGTCCGCAGCAACATCTCTAGCCAGCTTACGTCCAATCAAATTTGGAATCTCACTTGGGGGGATAGCATCACCAGGACGTTTAACATCCAAATCATCCTCCGAAATAACATGTCCTACTTGCAAGTCTTTTGCCGCAATCACGCTACGACGCATTTTCTTCCTTTGAGCATATTCTGCTTCTGAAACAACACGTTCTCTTGAGCCCATGGCAGCATGAACATTTTTACAGTTCTGAATTAGTTTAGCAAACTCTTCTGGCTCAGTTGCCATATTATTATCCATACCCATTTTAGTTTTATCTAAAGTAAAGTGCTTTTCAATCAAAGCCGCACCCAAGGCAGTTGCCGCTGACGCAGTTTCTGTTCCTAATGTGTGGTCAGAAAAACCAATTGGATAATTAGAAAAAGCTTCTCTTAAGCCTAAAATATTATTCAAATGAATTGTCTCAGGAGCAGCTGGATAAATTGAAATACAATGAAGCAATACAATATTGCTATTACCAGCAGCCTCAATGACTTCCACAGCTTTTTTCACTTCATCTAGCTCGGCCATACCAGTTGACAACACCAAAGGAGCTTTAGTTGAGGCAATATATTTTAAGAAGCCATAATTATTAATTTCCATCGAAGCAATTTTAATAAATGGAGCTCCACATTTTTCTAACAAGAAGTCAACCTCTTCATTAGAATAAGGAGTAGAAGAATAAGATATACCAATTTCTTTACAATAATTAGCCATCTCAAGCAACTCCGTTTCAGACAATGCAAATTTCTGCACCAATCTTTTGGCAATTGGATTAGCAGCATAATAACTGTTTGAATAAAGAGATTCCGCGGACCATGATTGAAATTTAACGCAATCGCAGCCAATTTCTTTAGCTTTAGTTACCATATCCCTAGCAGTATCAACACTGCCATTGTGGCTAGAATTAACCTCACAAACAATATAAGGCATTTCATAATCTGCAATTGCAACATTATTACTCAACAGAACTTTGGCCATTTATATCTCCTAAAAATTACTGGTCAATTGGTTCAACAATCATCTCAGACAAAAATAATTCTCTATCAAGGTAAGGCGACTGATCTTCTATAGGTCTTTGCACAAACTTACCATTCACATTTCTCGCATAGGAGCTATGCAAATAATTTTGATCTTCAAGCCCCATCACCTCACAAATCACAGGACCATCTGTTGCCAAAGCAACTTTCAACCCTTCATCTAAATTGGTGCTATTTTCAATTTTGCTATATGCAAAACCAAAACATTCTGCAACCTTTTTAAAATCTGGGCAAGACACGCCATTTTCAGCATCAGTACCAACGGTACGTGTCCTAAACAAATCTTTCTGACGCTTACGAATTACGGCATAACAATTATTATTTAGAACAATTATTTTAATTGGAAACTTGTTATAAGAAATTGTTTGAAGCTCTTGAATATTCATCATAATAGAGCCATCGCCTATAACTGTAACAACTTGCTTGCCGCTTGCACAATAAGCTCCTATGGTTGCAGGTAAAGCATATCCCATCGCCCCTTGAGATGATGGGTGAAGAGCTCTTTGCTTATCTCCAAAATCAATATTAGTTGGCAAGATCAATTCTTCCAACCCAGAATCACTAACAAATACAGCATCATCATCTAAATGCTTGGACAACCTATCAGCAAGATAATACATATCAACTTCGGTGCTCTGTTTGCGTTCTTCTTCACATTTAGGGAATATTTTTTTCCAATGCAAGCATTTATCAAGCCATTCTTTTGGTGCTGATTTAATCTCTTCATTTGCAAGCAGATTTATAAATTTCTTAGCATCCGAGATAATTACTTTATCAATATTTACTGTGCCTTTTTTATGCTCATGTGGATCAATATCAACTGCTACAACCTTAGCCTCTCGTGCAAATTTGCAGGCATCTATACCAACAGTCATAGATGTCATACGGCAACCAACAACCAACAATAAATCTGAATTTTGGACAGTAAAATTAGCGGCTCTACTTGCTCCCATCGCGCCAACAGTGCCTATTGCCAAATCATTTTTAGAACCATACACATCAGTTGCACCAGCTGAATACACAACAGGGAAGTTGTATTTCTCCACAAATTTAGCGAAATCTTCTTTAGCACCTGAAGAGTGAATGCCACTACCAATAAACAAGACAGGTCTTTTAGCTTCTTTTAAAGCATTCACAACCTCGGCAACTTCTATCCTACTAGCCTCTGGCAATTCATTGCCTTCTGGAACATAATGCTCTTGTTCATCTGGGTCTATCCTCATATTTTGAACATCAAGAGGGACATCAATCCATACGGGGCCTTTTCTACCAGAAACAGCTAGATACAATGCCTTTTCCACTTCATACACAGCACGATTAGAATCTTCTAACATTACAGCATATTTTGTAACTGGCTTTACTATATCTATTATATCAGCCTCTTGCTGACCATATGTTCGCACAGGCAATGATGTGTGGCGCACGGTTTCACGCAAAGTGTTTTGACCAGAAACAACAACCATTGGAACATCATCTTGCCATGCACATAAAGCAGCTGTTACAGCATTTGCACTTGCACACCCAGTTGAAACCAAGCAAGCACCAATCCCATTATTCTGAGCATATGCCATTGCCGCATAAGATGCACCCTGCTCATGGTGTGTTGATACACAGGTTAAGCCTTCTTGTTTTGCAGCAGCATCAGATAAATACAATATTCCACGGCCAGTAACCATGAATAAATGTTCAATCCCATGACCGTATAGCTTTTGCATAACATAATCGGCAACACGCATAATCATATATAGTTCCTTACTTATTTGCTTATGACTTAGGTCTAAATTGCGTCATAACATCTGGCACAGCTATAACTAACTCCGCATCACAAGCTAATTCACCTTTAATCATCCCCTTAACCTTGCCCTTTGCTAGACCTCTACTATAAAAATCTAAAGTAGCTTCTATATCTAATCTTTGCCCAGGAATAATCTTCTTCTTAAAATTTGCATTTTTAACACTTACAAAACCTGTTTTTTTACCCTTATTTTCTGGCATAGTTAAAAATGTCATTAAAAACACTTGGGTTAATGTTTCTATCTGAATAAACCCAGGAACATTGGGTTCATCTTCAAAATGCGCTGGGAAAAACCATTCGTTAAAAGTGAAATTCTTATACCCTTTAGCACTCTTACCAGGAATAGCCTCTTCAATCCAATCAACAAAAAAACAAGGATATCTATTTTGCTGATATTGCTGAATAGCATATGCATCTAAATCTTTTAAAATTACTTCCTCACTCATAGTATTCTCCACACAATCTATTTATAGATTTTTCTTAAAACATATAACATTCTATTAATAGTCATACCTGTTTGCTGATGTATTTTCAACATTGGGAAATTATTTGTTGATACAGTAACTATTTTTTTTCTTATATCAGCCTCATAATCACTTACAGGATAGTTCTGATACATACCATACATTCCGCCCTTATATTTAGCAAACACCCCACCAATCAATGCATCTAATATGTTTTTATAATTATAGACACCTACCTCAAAAGATATTATTTCTTCTTCTTTTTGCAACTTAAACATTACAGATTTTGGATGGTCCAATAAATCCATAATCCAATTTTTATACCTTGTACAAGCTTGTTCTAAACCAAGACATGGGTCCAATGCTATTCTATCCGTTACAAACATATCGGGAGTAATTTGTTCAACAATTTTTAGCCATTCATCTCTTGTTTTCTCAACAACAACCCTCTCCATATTACCTATGTGTCTATATAAAAACTTTTCCAAATCATCATTATCAAACGTTTTAGAAAGTGATAGTTGCGTTTCCATAAAATAAAAGCCATTATCCTGCAAATCATGTAAAGCTTTAATGTTTCCTGTTGGTATTTTTATAACCACATAAGACTTTTTAGAGAAACCATATTCTTTAATCTTTTCCAAAACAGAATCAAAGTTCGCAAGATCTTCACTATCTAACAGCACCTCATAAGCATCACAGCCTAAATTTCTTTTTTCCCAAGTTGCCTCAATGATTTTCATTATATTTTGCACCTCAATGCAATAACTAAAACGTAAAAAACATGATATTGTACATTATTTATCTTTAGCGATATGCCACAACAAGTATATTGAGAACAATAGCACAAACAACTATTTTGAGCTAGAAATTATAAAAATTCAGTCTATAAATAACCACAAACACATAACATACTAAGCATAAATTTATATAATTAGCAATCAAGTTCTAATTCTTACCAGTTCAAATCCGCACCAATTTTACAACAACCCGGCCATTTATAAAGTTGTATTAATCAGAAAAGAATATATACTGTCATAGACATTTTGCAAGACAGCTCAAGATGATTATACGGTTCAAAAAGTCGGAATAGTTTTCTTTGAATTCTCATCCCAAGAAGAAATGCTCGATAAGGTCGCAAGAATAAATGACTTAATTAAAATTGAGTTTTATTAAACCTTAAATTTATAATGTTTTAAAAATTATCATCAAAAAATTGTTTTATTGTATCGGCAATATATGACAAGTCATCATCACTAATATCATAAAACAATGGCAACCGAACTAACGTATCGGATACTTTATCTGTTACATTCATTGCAAATGGTGTTTTACCATATTTTTGACCAGCAGGAGAAGAGTGCAATGGAACATAATGAAAAACAGAATTAATTCCTTTTTCTTTTAGAAAACTGATAAATTTGTACCTCATGTCATATGAATTAAATAATATAAAAAACATATGAGCATTATGCTGACAATAATCAGCGACCACAGGTCTTCTGATGTATCCTTTATTCTCATATTCTGCAAAAAAGTTATTATAAAAATTCCAAACATATTTTCGTTTGTCATTTATTTTATTTATATTCTCTAACTGTGAATATAAATAAGCTGCTACTAAATCACTTGGCAAATAAGAAGAACCGACATCTACCCATGTATATTTATCAACCTCACCTCTAAAAAATTTAGAGCGGTTTGTTCCTTTTTCTCTTACTATCTCAGCCCTTTCTACATACGAGCTATCATTAATCAACAATGCCCCGCCTTCGCCAGATATAACATTCTTTGTTTCATGAAAACTATAGGCTCCTAGGACGCCTATTGTCCCTAATGGTTTCCCCTTGTATAAAGAACCAACCCCTTGAGCCGCATCCTCTATTATTGCTATATTATATTTATTAGCCAGAGCAATAATCTTATCCATATCACAACTCATTCCGGCATAATGAACTGGAACTATTGCCTTTGTCTTTTCAGTAATAGCTTTTTCAACCTGTTCTTCATCAATATTTATAGTATATGGATTAACATCAACAAATACTGGCACCCCTCCACGTAATACAAAAGCATTGGCCGTTGAGACAAATGTATAAGAAGGCATTATTATTTCATCACCAGGCTTTATATCTAGCAATATAGCAGCCATTTCCAATGCCGCGGTACACGAATGTGTTAAAAGAGTCTTTTCAACAGACAAACTCTCTTCAAACCATTTATGACAAATCTTTGTATAATAACCATCGCCACAAATTGCCTTACGCTCAATTGCGTCTCTCATATATTCAAATTCTTTTTCTATTACATGAGGTCGATTAAAAGGAATTGCCACAACACACTCTCTTACAAATTAAAAAGATTGATGCATTATAAATTAATTAAGAAATATAACCAATCCTAATTTATTAAAATCTTAAACTTTTATTTAATTACTATAATTTAATGTCTTTTTAGACACGAACATTATGAGAAAGACAATGAGTTCAAGAAGAAATAGACGAACGAGCAGTGGAATCAACATAGAATTAACCACAGAAAAAAAATTCTTAAAATTAATTAAAAAATTAGATAAAGAAGATATCTGTTCATCAGATAAAGATTTCTTAAAGGAAAACTTTATCAATACTTCGTCTTTTAATAAGATTATACTAAATCAAATACAGACCATATGCCTTAATAATTTTAATAAAAATATGGATAACAATATTGATTTGGCATTAACATGGGGGTCATTGGTATATCGTCTTGGCGATTATAAAGATAAACTAGAAACTCTACTTAAACTATCAAAATACAGCCCAGTATTAGGCGCAAAAAAATATTTTCTTTTCCTAATCAACAAAACTTTATTTGATAACCAAGACAAAATCACCCCCGAAGAAAAAGTTAACCTTCTTCAAACAATTTTTAACCTACAAACACAGCTATCAAATGTATATTCAGCAGAGATGGCTCCTGTAAACATAACAACAAATAACACTAAAAACGTTATCATACTAATCAACCAATTTTTATCCTATCAACACGCACCTTCTAAAATAGCTGTAGATTATGCCTTGGCACTAAAAGATTTAGGTTACAACCCGTTTATTATAAACACAGCCTCAACACCGCGCTATACAATAGATAACGCATTTTTTAATTACAAAGGGGTTTTTCTTGAAGTTCTTTGTAAAATAAAAGAAATAGACAAGATCCCTTTCTATCAGCCATCAACAATAATGCCTAACACAGATGAACTAAACAACATTGTTAATAAAATAAAAGAATATGCTCCATCCATTGTTTTTTCAGTTGGTGGCAACGACATTCTATCCGACATATTATCAAAGCACATAAAAACCATACTGATACCAACTAGTTCTGAGCTCGCACCTGCTAGCAATAATATGTACAGGTTAATTTCAAGGGATTTTAATGAAACCGATAAAGAGCTTTTCAATTCAAAAGTAGTAAAGAAAGAAAAAATAATCCATATACCCCACCAACTTAAAATACCATCCCCCAATAAGATTATAACAAAAACAGATCTAGGCTTTAATGATGACAACTTCGTAGTCGCAATAGTTGGCGTCAGACTTGATAATGAGGTTACAGAAGAGTTTGTAGAAAAAATAAAAGACATATATGAAAAAAACCCTAAAGCACGTTTTTTATTCATTGGGGCATATAGCAAATACGAAGCTACAGCAAAAAAACATGATTTAGGGTCATACACTAAACACATTAAGATAACAGAAAATCTAGTTGGATATTATTGTGCATGCGATGTATTTTTAAACCCAGATAGAGCTGGTGGCGGATTTAGCTCAATATACGCAATGAAACAAGGATTACCTGTTATCACCCGATATATTGGCGATATTGGCACCACATATGCTGGCAGAGATCTCTCTTTTGACACATGGGATGAAGCAATAGAGGAAGTAAATAAGCTCGCATCTGATAAAAATTATTATGCAAAAAAATCTGCCATATTTAAGCAGATTGCAGATAGCAGAAGTGATTTTAATCAAATGGTTAAAGAGGTAATAGAAGTGGCGGAGAAGCTACCTAACCCGTAAAAGTGTGAATAGAGACAAAAAATAATAATAAAAGCTTATATTAATTGCTTGCTATTTTAAAAAATTAGCGTACGCTATAGGCATAACTACGATTTGTGGCTTAATATACGTTTTTTATTACGCAATATTTTTTAATATCTAGACTAAAA
>QKFK01000224.1 GCA_003252195.1 Rhodospirillales bacterium | reverse complement strand
ATATTTCTTTGGTGATGTCGGCTGAGCAAGCAGGTTTCTGTATTATGGGCATGTTGATATTTAAATCAGCAGTTTTTAAGAAAGCATCTTCTCTATTTTCTGCCAATACAACAATAGCAATAGAGTTAGAAAAAGCTCTAATAGCGTTGTAAATTTGAGGAACATCTTTAGGAGAAAAGTCATAGTCAATAATGGCAAAGTTAAGGCTCTTCACATTATCTTCAAGCCAATTTAAGGCGCTGAACCCAGAGTTAAAATTGATTAGTTTGTTGTTAAATATCTCAATAACATCTTTTAATGTGTTGTCAGAAGCACCATCTTCTCCAAGATATAATATCATGTTCTGGCGCTCGTCTTTCCATGAGTTATTGTTATAATTAGGAAGCATTATAACAACTTTTGTACCGCCGTTTTTAGGTGATGATAAATTAATAGCCCCATTATGCTCTTCGATAATACCAAGAGCTACAGAAAGCCCTAGTCCAGTGCCTTTGCCAACGTCTTTAGTGGTGAAGAATGGGTCAAAGGCTCTTTTAATTACGTCTTCTTTCATTCCGCTACCATCATCTGTTATTGTGATTTTAGCGTATTCTCCAAGGCTTAAGTTGAAGCGGTTGGTGGTTTCTGTTATTTCTACTTGGTCAAGTACAACATTTATATGGCCATCTGGTTTATCAATAGCGGCTACAGAATTTGCAATGATGTTAATAATAACTTGATGTAATTGAGACGCAGAACCATTGATATGAATAGGTTTGTCATAATTGTTGTTAAATGATACGAGAATGTTGTTTGGTATTGATGGGCCCGTTAGCTCTAGTGCTTCTAATATGATATCATGCAAATCTATTTTCTCATTTCTGTGAGAGCCAATTCTGCAAAAATCTAATAATTGTTGAACTAGCTCTTGAGCCCGTTTAGATGCCTGAATTATGTGTTTAAGATTGTTTTTGCGCTTATCATCTACCTCTGTTTTTTCATCGAGAATATAACAATGCCCCATAATGCCAGTGAGAATATTGTTAAAATCATGTGCCATGCCTCCAGTTAAGGTGGCTACCGCCTCCATTTTTGCGGTTCTGCGCATTTTTTCTTCAATTTCTTTATAAAGGAAGTACCTGCCAAGTCTTGATGTGATTTCTTCAAGCAAAGAAAGCTCTTCTCTTAAAAAAGGTCCAACGTCTTGAGGTGGGCGTTCATCTACATATACAATAGAAATAGATCCGATTTTATTTTTATTAATTTTAATATCACTACTAATTTTCCAAGGCGTTTCTTTATAGTTTGGTGTTTGAATGGTTTCATCATTCAATACAATTTTCACAGCGGTTACAGACGGGTGTAAAAACGCTTTATCTATGCTAGATAACAACCTATTTAATATTTTATCCACTCTTGGTAATGGTGGGCCAAATAAGTCTGAGAAATAGTATAAGAAGTTCAGTTCTTTAATTCTTTTACGAAGATTTGTTTCTTTTTGCTGGATTTCTAAATCTGCATTTATACGGTCTGTAATGTTGTTGTGCAGATATACAAATTCACCAGAAGGTAGACGATAAAAGAACATTTCAAGCCATATGTCTTTACCTGAAGCATCGGTAGTTTGTGTCATGGTTTGATAGTAATCTTGACCACTCTTATAGGCTTCTCTGGTTTTGTTTAAGATAGGCTCTTTGTCCCATATTTCATTTGGGAATTCAGTTGCTCTAACATTAATGTAATGTTCTCTGCTTCGGGCAAATATTTTTTCTGCGCTACGATTTATGTCTTTTATAATAAAATCGTTGCCATCATCTACTGGCTCTAGAATTACCAATGCTGATGATATGTGATATGCAAGCTCTCTATAGCGCTTTTCACTTTCTTTTAGGGCGCGTTCTATGCGCACACTTTCAGATATATCATTGATAATACCATAAAAAAGATTTTTGCCCCCTATTTCAACTGTACTCCAGTTACATTCTACAAATTTTGTTTCTCCAGAGAGCGTTTTGTGTGTGGAGATCTCTTTTACGGTTCCTTTTTCTAGAAGAGTTTTCTTAAGAGATAAATATCGTTCATCTGGAGAGTTAACTATATCTCTAAAGTTTTTGCCAATTAGGCATTGTGGCGAGCCACCATAAAAAATACCCGCGGCTATATTGCAATCTGTTATTAGGTTAGAATTCTGATCTACAAATAGCTCAATGCAAGGGTTTTTAAGAAACATCTCTTTATAATGTTCATCTTGCTTCTTTATGAGTTTTGCAATCGCTTTATGTTTTGTTACATCAACAAAACCAATGGTTATTGAGCTATCTTCGTTTTTAAATAAGCTAATTTCTGCGATAAATTCTTCACTGTTTTTAGGAAAAATAGAGACGATTTCGTTCTTTATTTCTTCTCCATTGATATTCTTTAATAATATGGATTTAATTTCAGCACTATTTTCTTCACTAAAAATATCTGAAAGATTTTTGCCCACAATATCTTGTTTGGATTTTACGCCAAAGAGCTTTGTAAAATAATGATTGCACCTAATTATATTAAAAGATTTATCGATAGAGCAATTTGCTTCAGCTGTGATTCTTGATAAATAAATAATCATTAATATTACTATGATTATTATTACTGTGTTTGAGCATGATGAGCAAAAAATGCTACTATGTTCAAAAAAAATCGTAACTATATAAGCCCCAGATGATGTTATGAGAATAATTATTAAGCTAGCTAATAAAAAACATGATCGTTTCGGCATGATAGTTTTTAAAAGTTGTTGTTGTAATTTAGACTGATTCTACAAGAACGAATAAAAAAGGGCAACAAAAAAGGGCTGGTTGAGTAGCCCTAAAGAAGTTCAGATGTTTATGATCTTATAGCGTTCTTCTTGTTGTTGCTTCTTGTTCTTCTTCTTGTACCTACTCTAAAGTTGTTTTTTTGTTATTGGCGTTTTTTGTTCTTATTCTTCTTTTTTGTTTTCTGCCCCCTATTTTGGTTTAATTGCAGGACTCTTAATAGGAAGAGGAAGTAGGGGGCAGAGGTATTCCCCTTTGGGCAACCGTGCCGGGGTGTGACATAGTAAGGAGTGTGGCACGGAAAGGGGAATTTCTTTTTTTCTTATAAATCATTATTACACATTTATTGTTGCTAAATAATGACAATAGAGATGAAATGTTGTAAAAATTTGTATAAGTTTGTAACATAGTGTAAATGGTTTAATTGTTTTGGTGACTTTTAATATGAAGAATAGACGATTGCTTTTAGTAGAAGACGATGAAAATGTAAGCAGTTTCGTTGCCGAATATCTAAATAATAACGGTTTTGATGTGTGTGTTGCGGCTAGTGGCAAGCAGATGCGTGAATCTATGGAAGAGGGCAAGCCAGATTTGGTTATTATGGATTTGAACCTTCCTGGTGAAGATGGGCTAGATTTAGCAAGACAAATCAGAAGCGCAGATAATATACCTATAATCATGGTTACAGGCAGAACAGATATGGTTGATAGAATTATCGGTCTTGAAATGGGGGCTGACGATTATATTACTAAGCCATTTGAAGCAAGAGAATTGCTTGCTAGGATTCGTTCAGTTCTTCGTCGTAGTGAAAATGTGGCATCAAGCAATAAGTCTGATGATAAATCATCTAAAGATATAGCTTCATTTGCGCAATGGCGCTTTAGTGTGGCTAAATTTGAACTTAATGACCCTGAAGGAAACTCCATACATATTACTTCTGCAGAGGCAAAGCTTTTGCAGGCTTTCGTTAGTGCGCCACAAAAGATTCTTAATCGTGATAAATTGATTGATTTGGTCTACGGTAGAGAGATGTCGCCATTTGAAAGAAGTATTGACGTTCTTACTATGCGTCTGCGTAAAAAACTTGGAGATGATAGCATGATCAAAACGATTCGTGCTCAAGGGTATTTGTTTACGCCAGATGTTGAGTGGGTTTAGTCGCTTTTAAGCTAAATTTCTATAATTTATAGTTTGTATTTAAAAACGAATCAGTGTTGTTGTTCGTTATATTGTGGCTTCGTGCGCACACATGCATTATTGCGGATTCTTTAATGGTTGCTTTTGATAAATTGATAATATGCTTACTAAACATTCCGACGTTCTATGCGCGAAATGTTTAGTAGAAGCACAAATATAGTTTGATATTATATAATTTGTCTTGAAGCTCTTCTGGCTCTAGCAACTTGTTGCACACTAACGGCTGCTGGAGCATTTTCGATTAAAGAGCGACGTTTGCGGATTATTTTTGCTTGAGCACACTATATTGCTTTCAGCAAAATTGTCATTTTCAGAATCCATATTTTCTTCTTTGCTGTTGTAATATGAAATTCTTGCATTAGCTAAAGCTCTGCGTTGCTCTAAATTGGCTTGGTTAACAACTTGTGTGCCAGATGTATTGGCTAAGCCCCTACTAGGTAGTTCTTCAACAGATGCATCTGGTTTTAAGCCATGTTTGCTTTCACGGTGATTTAACAATTCGGTTAATGATTGTTTGGTTTCATCTGCAATATCAACATATTTGCCACTTTCTAATACTGAAGGATCTTCGGTAAAGTAGTTTTTGCCATCAATATCAAGGCACATAGTTGATGTTGTTTCTGCTCCAGATACCTTTTTGCTGTATGTATCAAATTTATCGGTATTTGTTTGTTTGTGTTCTTCCATAACCGCAATCTGGTATGAGCTTTCATAAGAGAATTTAATAGGGTTATTGTCATACCATGCAAGGAATGCTGCTGTTTTTGCTGTGCCATTTGTGGTGGCATTTTCTTCGTATGTTGCAGAAGCATAAGCCTCGGCAATTTCTTTGTTTGATTTGTTAAAAGCTCTGTAAGGGCCAATCTCTCCATTATCAAAGATTTCCCACGCAATTTCACATGCTGCGGCTTGAGCGCCAGCTTCAGCGGCTCTTGATTGCATTATTTCTGACTTAATATCGGTTTCGCGAGGGCTTTCTCTGTTTTCAAAATCCATCGCTCCGTTTTTATATTGAAAAACGTGGGTGCATTCGTGGGTTAGCACATTTACTAAAGTGTTAAACTCTTCTAGTGGGCTTAAAACAATACGTTTGTCTTTTTTTGAACAGCCACCGTTTGAGCCAATAGCAAATTCCATAGCAATAGAATAACCTCTTTGTGCCGCCATTTCTAATAATGGCTTGCCACTCTTTGGTGCTTTATCTGCTACTAAGTTAATCATTTTAGTAACTTTAACTTGGTCAGTGTATGACATTCCATCAAGGTTAATTGGGGTCTCAAGATGCTGTATTAAGGCAGGATCTTTTTCTTCGTTAAAAGATGGTGAATTTAGATCTGTTAGGGCAGGTTTTACTCCTGCTACCTTAAATGCATCAATTAATGACTTTGGGTTATTTCCATTTGGTATTAATTTCATAATAACTCGAGACCTTTGTTTTTATTTTTTACCTTAAGATTAAAGTTTAAGGAGTTTTTTTATTTGTGTCTAGCAATTTTGTCTAAAAAGATAGTTTTATTTGAATTTTAAAGTAGAAGATGTTGCATCTAGCTCACATTTATTTCCAAAAGCTAGGCATATACGCTCTTTTTGGTGCCCATAAGGGAGGTTCTTGATAGAAGGTATATTTATTTTATTTGCCCATTCATTGATTACGTCATCAATTGTTCCATCTTTTTTGTTCTTTTCTGATGGGTTACATTCATGAAAATTTCCCCATATCATGCCATTAATATTCTTAAATATGCCCGCTTGATAAAGGTGGTTAATCATTTTATCTACTTTGTAAGGTTCTTCGCCAACATCTTCAAGGAACAGGATTTTGTTATCTGTGCTAGGCATATATTCGGTGCCGATTAAGCTTTCAATTAAAGTTAGGCAACCACCTATGATTTCTCCATTAGCAGTACCAGAAACAACGGGTTGTCCTAGCTTAATGCTTTTATATTTAGCTGTTGCAAGGTCCCAAAAGCTAGTTTCAAGCATCTTTTCAGTGCTTAAATCATTTTCATTAATGTCGTACGCTGGAGCAAAGCCAGTAATGCCACATAGTCCTGTTTTGGTATAAATCCCCATTTGCAGAGCCGTAGAATCGCTAAAACAGACGAGTAATTTAGGATTATTTTTAATTAGTTCGTAATCTAAAAGAGGAAGAGCTCTTGCACTACCATATCCACCTCTTGCACAAAAGATAGCCTTTACTTCGGTGTTTGCAAAAGCACTATTTATGTCATTTGCTCTTTCTTCATCACTGCCAGCAAGAAACCTCGAGGCTTTTTTTATATTTTCACCCAAGCTTACTTTGTAGCCACGTTGTTTAAAATAAGCGATGGTTTTGTTAAGCTTGCTTTCGGCCTCGTCTCCTAATGGGCTAGATGGCGCAATTAGGGCTATGGTATCGCCTTGTTTAAGAATTTCTGGCTGTAGCATGGTTTATCCTTTGCATGATAGTGACTTGTAAATCTCATTAGCAAAGTCGCTTAGAGAATTATCACGAGCTCCCATGATTATAATAGTATCATTAGGTATGGCATGTTTACTTAAAAATGAAATAATGTCAGACCTGTTTTCAAAAAAGTAGCAATCATTTCCATAAACACGGCTAACTTCTTCTAATATGTCGTTAGAAGAAATATCTTTTGTTGCGGTGCCTCCTGCAAAGAATATCTCAGGCATGATTAAGATATCATCTTTGCGTAGGTTGCCTCCTAAAGCTGTGATGAGTTCATTTTTAGCTAATCTGGTTGGAGCAAAACCGTGTGGTTGGTACAGCGCAACTATTCTTCCTTCGTGCCCCGCTAGGGTTGTTAACGTTGCAGATATTTTTTCTGGGTTATGGGCAAAATCATCTATTACTGTGATGTTTTTATTGTTGGTGCCAATTATCTGGAAACGACGTTCTGTTCCTGCAAAATCACTTAGATATTCAGCGGCTTTTAGAGGAGGTATGTCTAGTAAGCTTGCGGTGGCAATAGCAACTCCAGCATTATATACATTATGCTCACCATATGTTTGTAATTTGAATTCTTGTTGCTCTAAAGAGTAAGAAATTCCATAAGTATCCTGTTGCCTTTTTTGTAAATATATATCTGCTTTTCTATCTTTAAGAGACACGGTAACCGCTTTATGACAATGTTCCTTTAATAACGATGTTTCGGTGCAATCAATGTTTAACACTGTTCCAATATCTGCTTTTCCTGCAAAATGCTGAAATAAGGGGTGTAACTCACTAATTGGTTTGTGGTCTAAGCTAATATTATTAATAACAGAAATAGAAGGGAGATATTTTTCAATTGAGCCATCGCTCTCATCCGCCTCAATAACGCAAAAGTTTTTGTTACCTTTTAGGCTGTTGCCTATTAACTCTGGGTTGTCTTTTAATAAATTTAGCATATTACCACCATTAATGATGGTTGGCTCAAGCCCTGCTTTGCGCATAATATGTCCAACCATGGCGGTAACAGTTGTTTTGCCACTGGTGCCACCAATAGCGATTTTAACACGGTGGGTATGGAAAATCTCTGCTAACAAGTCAGAGCGTTTAATAATATTAAGACCTTTTTCGATAGCTTTGGCCACATCAGGAATAGAATTTTCTATAGCGCTTGAGATAACCAATGTTCCATTAAAGTCAGTAATGCCACTTCCATCTTGTGGGAATAATTTTATGCCTAAATTAGAGAGTTTTTCTTTAATTATAACGTTGCCAGCATTATCAAAAGATCTGTCTGATCCATATACGGTTACATTTGATTTTATAAGATATTCAGCCAAAGCACTCATGCCGCTTCCGCCGATCCCACAGAAAAAATAGCCTTTGTTATCCATTATTTTTGCCCTCTAAAAATTTTATGGTTAAAAAATAATAAGATAGAAATGTATATTTTTAATTAAGGATATTAAATTAGCCTTTTTGTATAAAATTTCTTGTTTTGTACAACTTTTGGCGATAGAATCGAGGTTTGTTGTTCAAAAAAGTACATGGGGGTATGAGTTTGGAAAACATAGATAGTCGTTTGAATAAACTTCAAGAGCACAAATTCTTTCATCATGCGATTGAATATTTACGTTCTGAATTTCCTGAAAAAGCAAAGTTTCATAGCGATGTTGAGCTATCAGATATAGTTAAATCAAATTGCTCAAGAGCTTGCTCATATGGATTAGATAGTGAATATTCTGCAATGGCCTTTGTGGATTTGTTGTGGCGTTTTGATGTAGATTTTAACGCTGCTAATAAAAACCGTTGGGCGTTAGAAGTGCTAGAAGATAAGAATTTAACTCCAGAGTTAAAGCTTTCAACATTGCGCAATGGATATGCTGTTTACAAAGTTGTAGGCAGTGAATATGGCGTAGAATAATTTATTTTTTGTGACTAGGCGAGATTATTAGTAATCCCGCCATTTTTGTGCAATTATTGGGCGTT
>QKFK01000051.1 GCA_003252195.1 Rhodospirillales bacterium | reverse complement strand
ATAGAAAAAGGGGCTGTTATCAGCCCCTTTTTATTATCAGATTTTAACAAATTAGTTTTGTTCTAATCTTTTCTTTTCTTCTTCAACTTTTTGTTGGTATAGGCCAGCAAAATCGATTGGTGAAAGTACGATAGGACTAAAGCCACCTTCACGAGTAGTAGAAGAAATAATTGCTCTTGCAAAAGGGAACATTAATCTTGGCACTTCAATAAGTAGCATTGGTTGAACTAATTTTTCTTCAACAGCTAATCTAACAGAACAACTATATTCAAGTTCTAAAATGAATAATGTTTTGTCTTCAACTGTGCTAGTTACAGAATATTTTGAGCTAACAAGATGACGTCCTTCACCTAAGTCGTCAATGTTTACGTTTACAGATAAAGAAATATTGTTTTCTTTATTGGCAATTTGTTTAAAAATTTCTGGTGCGTTAGGGGCTTCAAAAGATAAATCTTTAATAAATTGACCTTCAACCACCAAAGGAGGAAGAGTTGTTTGATTGTTAGCTTCAGCCATAAATTATATCCTTTCAAATTTATTTGTTGTTATCGTCATTTTTGATTTCTGTAAATTCAGCATCAATAACATTATTATCGTTTGTTGTCTCGCGCTGCCCATAGTTTGAGCTATAAAATGTAAAAGAAGAGTTATTAAGTAGCTTTTTTAGTAGTTTTTGCTGAATAAAATCTCTTGAAACAGGAAATAACAACAAAAACCCAATAATATCGGTGATGAAACCAGGGGTGATTAATAAAGCTCCTGCAATTAATAAAGATCCAGAATCAAAAACTTCTTTTATTGGAGAGGTTAAATTTGCTATCTTTTGATTAAAGTTATTAAAGGTTTTTATACTTTGTTGCTTTAAAAAATATACACCGACTGATGCTGTGCATATAATGATGGCAAGAGTTGGCAAAAAGCCTATAATAGAACCAGATTTGATTAACAAAAATAAATCGGCTATAGGTATAAAAACAAAAAAAGGAAATAGAGACATTGGTTTTATTCCGGTTGTGACTAATTTTGTAGCATTTTACACATTTTGTTATCATATGTATATAAATAAACCGATGAAGCGATGAAGTTAGGGAAAAAAGATGAACGGTGATTTTCAATTCATAGATATTTTAATTTTTGCTTTTGTTGCAGTGATGCTAGTGCAAAGGCTTAAAAGCGTGCTTGGCACTCGTCCTGACAATGAAAAAGACGAAAAAGAAAAAAACAAAATTGTTAATATCTTTGATCATTTGGAAAAACAAATTCGTGAAGCTGAAGCTGCTGTAAATGCTGAAAGCAATGTAGAAGAAGCCGATGTAGTAACCGAAGAAATTAGCCCTGTGGCTGAAAAAATAAATAAGATTAAAAAGATTGACCCAAGCTTTAACCAACAGCAGTTTCTTGATGGGGCAAAGTTAGCTTTTGAAATGATTGTAAAGTCATTCGCTTCTGCTGATCATGAAACTCTTAAAAACTTACTTAACCCTAAAATGTTTGACGGGTTTAAAAAAGTTATAGACGGGCGTGCTGAGCGTGGAGAAAAGGCTGAGTGCGAATTAGTAGGGTTTGAAAGTGTTGAAATACAAGATATCTCATTAATGGGGACTGTCGCAGATATTAGCGTGCGTTTTGTTAGTGAACAGGTAAATATTGTTAAAGATAAAGACGGCAATATCATTGTAGGAGATGAAAAGTTTGTGCAAAATATTCAAGATATTTGGACATTCTCTAGAGACCTTAAATCTCCAAACCCAAATTGGCAGTTAGTTTCTACCAGATAAATTAAGGATAAAAATGAAAAGCTTGATTAAGTGTTTTGTAGTGTTGTGGCTCGCTGGCTGTAGCGCTTCTCCAGCTTTAAAATTAAAATCTATAGATTTTACAGATCTGCCTGATTGGGAACATGATAATACGATTGAAGCATATGACGCTTTGAAAAAGTCGTGCGTGGCAATTGAAACTCGCTATCAGCCAGATTTGAAAAATGATATTAAATCATGGCAACAGGTTTGTTCTAGGTTTGCTTCTATCCCTCGTGATGAGGTTAGCTTTAGAATCTTTATGGAAGAAAACTTTACTCCATATAGCGTAAAATTTAAAGGCAAGGAAGATGGCGTAATTACAGGCTATTATGAGGCTTCTTTATATGGTTCACACACTCGCCACGGGCAATATCAATATCCAATATACGGCGTTCCTAACGATGGCATTATTGATAATGGCATTGTAAAAAAAGTTGGCTTCTTTGGGGGGGTAAAACCATATTACACTAGAGAAGAGATTGAAAAAAAGAAAATAGATGCCCCAGTTCTTGCTTGGGTAGACAATCCTGTTGAGTCTTTTATATTGCATATTCAGGGCTCTGGTAGGGTCGAGCTTGATAATGGCGAGATTATGCATGTTGGTTATGCCGCTAATAATGGGCATAAATTTGTGGCTATCAGCGGGTTAATAGCAGCTAATGGTTCACGCCCTAAAGGCTCTTCTATGAATGATATAAAGCTTTGGCTTGAAGAAAACCCCGTTGAAGCTAAAAAAATAATGGCGCAAAACCCACGTTATATTTTCTTTAGAAAAATAATAGGGGAAGGTCCCATCGGTGCGCAAGGAGTTGCGCTAACGCCAGAGCGCTCAATAGCAGTTGACAGAAATCATATTCCACTTGGAGCTCCAATGTGGCTTGATACATATTCTCCATCAGGTGAGACAATTAGAAAGCTAGTTGTAGCTCAAGATATGGGCGCTGCTATAAAAGGTGGAATTAGGGCGGATTACTTTTGGGGGTATGGAGATTTGGCCTTTGAAAGAGCTGGAAAAATGAAAAGCAAAGGAAGATATTTTATTTTTCTGCCTAAAGGGGTAGAATTGTAATTTGAGTTTATAATCATGTTTGGGGATGCGTAATAATGAATATAAATAGAAGAGATCTTTTGATGTATAATGCTATGGTGAAAGCTATAGAGCAAAAAATGGTGCGTATTGTTATTCATTTTGGAATATTAAACAAAGTTGGAACCCCAGTATATAATCCATGGGAGAATTTGCTGCCAATATTAGCACCGATAATTCTAGGTTTGGTGCTAATGTTTATGTCAGGCATAATTGGTGGCATGGTTATTATGCTTTTAGGTCTTATGCTATATGGTATGTTTTTTAAAACTGTAGTGTCTGCAATTTTAGAAAACCGTACGATAGAATATATCACAAAAAACTATGAGCAATGGCAGACAATCTGGGATATGGGTGGCATAACCGTTTTATCAACTCTTTATACTAATGTTGGTTGCGTGTCGCCAGAAGGAGATTGGAAGCAGTTTGTGGCTCTTAATATTTCTGATTTGATGGTAGAAGAAAATGACGATTTGCCAGATCCTAAGGGGATGTTTGAAGGAGATCCTTTTTCTGCCAGAAATGAGAATGAAGATGACAAGCCAGATGATGATGACAATGTCATAGAAGCATAAGATGAAAAATAATAAAAATAAGAAAAAGATATTATCTGAGCAAGACTTAGATTTTTGGGATAAATTTACAGATAATATTGGTGTAAAAAAATCTGATGATACGAGCGATAATGAAGAATTAGAAGATTTGTTATCCGAAGATATAAAGCCATATAAACAACCAAAGATTAATATTAACAGAACAGAAATAGACAATGATTTTGAACGATTAATCAGCTCAAAGTCAGATAAAGATACTTATCTCAATCACGGCTCAACTGATAATATAGATAAAAACACAGCTCAGAAGTTTACGTCGGGTAAAATGCAGATAGACGCACGGCTTGATTTGCACGGCTTTACCGTAGAGCCTGCCTATAATAAATTATATGATTTTGTTTGCCGTTGCTATGATAGAAAACTTCGTTGCTTACTCGTAATAACTGGCAAAGGCACTAAAAAGAAGTGGCCCGAAGAAAGTACTGGAATATTAAGAGAGATGGTGCCAAAGTGGCTTAATGAGCCAGCCTTTAGGAAAAAGATACTATCTTTTTCATATGCAAAGGCTAAAGATGGCGGAGAAGGTGCTTTATATATTTTGTTAAAAAGAATTAGAGAGAAGCAACCTGAAATTTCTTAGAAATTTATGTGAATTTAACAAAAATTAATATGGATTAGTCAGTGATTTGGACAGACCGCCAATCACGGTGCGATAAAGATGCTCTGTTTAGAGTGTTCTAGATAACATTAGCCAAGATAAGAGGTTCGTGAAGCTAACCAGAGCAGAGAAGCAACGTTCGCAACAAGTTAGTAACTTGGCGCGACTGTTTATGTTATAGGTGATTTTGTTTAAGTGTTAAACCGAGAATATCAGTCAAAATATTCTGGAGGATAAACACCCCAGAAGTCGCTTCTTTTCATCCAACCACTAATGTTGCCAAAGCTTACCTTGCAGAATAAAGAATCTTTTGGGCATTCATTAAGCTCACCA
>QKFK01000122.1 GCA_003252195.1 Rhodospirillales bacterium | reverse complement strand
GAGAGCATGAAAGGTTATACATTACCTTATAATGAGACAACCAAGATTGCTTATGATTTACTGGCTACTTGGCTACAAAGAGCGGCAAATAGTGAGGCTTAACTCACTATAAAGGACAAGCTTGCTATTGAAAGGACGTGTAAAATGAAAACGAAAACTATATGGTGCTATCTTGACGGAAAAAAGCACTGTGACGTTGTGAAGTGGGCATTAGGCGCAAATGTTGATATTAAAACTGCAAAAGAAATGCTCACGGCTCAATATCCAAGTATGTCTGTAACTTTTAAAATAATTTGAAAAGGAAGCCAAAATGAAAGAAACTTTTAAAAGCAGAGTTTATACAGAAAGGCCGGCTTACGCAGACTTTGAGCCAGCGGCTAAGTTTGAAGCTATTAAAAGCATAATAGCAAAAAGATTATGGCAACATCCGAATGCGATATGCTCCTACTCTGGTGGTAGCGACAGCGATATAATGCTTGATTTAATCGAAACTGTACGCAAAATGTTTAATTTGCCGCCAGTTGCGTATTGCTTTTTTAATACTGGGTTAGAAATGGAAGCTACAAAAAGGCAGGTCAAGGAAGTATCAGAAAAATACGGTGTTGAAATCAAGGAGTACAGACCAAAGAAAAACATTGTACTTGCAACAAGAGAACATGGATTGCCTTTTGTTTCAAAAATTATGTCAGCAGGATTGGAGGGGGTACGGAAAAAGAATATACCTCTATCAATCGCAGATGAATATGCAGAAGCAGAAGATAAAATTGCAAAAAGAAGAGAACTGAAAGAACGTTACCCAGGATGTGAAACAACAATTAATTTCTTGTGTGGTTGCAATTCCGCTGGAGAGCCTCGCCCAGAAATACAGTTAGTCATTAACTCGTCAAAATATATGCTTGATTTTATTAAAGAAAATCCAATCCCGTTTAAGGTGAGCAATAAATGTTGTACATACTGTAAAAAGAACGTTGCCCATGACGCTCAAAAATCATTTGATATGGTTATCACTGGTGAACGCAGGGACGAGGGCGGTATGCGCTCTGTGCCTAAAAAGGATAATACTTCAATGTGTTTTTCAGAAACTGCTGACGGTCAATATAGGTTACGCCCTTTATTCTATGTATCAGATGCGGACAAGCAATGGTATAAAGAATACCATAATATCAGATATTCAGACGCATACGAAGTCTATGGATTTAAGCGTACAGGGTGCTGTGGTTGTTCAATTTCCGCAAATGCTGTTAATGATTTAGAACTATTAAAAGAATATGAGCCAAAACTCTACAAAGCTGCTTGGAATATATTCGGAGATAGTTACCGATATCGTCAGCAATATAATGAGTACAAGGCAAATAGACGGCTTGCTGAAAAATTCGAAAAAATTGAAAATGAAAATCAAACCACATTAATATGAGGAGGACGTGTAAAATGAAAAAATTCTTAACAGCAGTATTTTTTCTTAGCATTGTCGGTTTATTCTTAGACATTGCCTGCCTTGACAGTAACCCAAAACCGAGCAGTGGCGATTGCATAGCGTTTGTAATAATAGCAATAGTTTTATTGGTTTCAATGGCTGTGTCAGGATATGGTGCAGGGCTGATGGACAAGCATGGGAAAGAGGGTGAAGATAATGGATAAAAATAAGATAGATAAATATTTAGGTAAAACGGTTGAAGTAACAATTATTGACGGAAGCACTCTGCAAGGCGAATTACATAAAACTGGCGAAGAAATATTTAAAAATGAGCCAAATTTATATACCCCTCGTAATTACTATGTTTTAGTAAACCCACAAACGTTACAGGCAAATAAACATACTATTTTTAAGTGTAGTCACGTTCAAAAATTAAGAGAAATGGAGTGTGATTAAATGGCTGATGAATTAAAACCCTGTCCGTTTTGTGGGAAACCTGCACAACTTAGAAAAACAAATATAGGATACTTTGTTGAATGTTCCGAATATCGTCATATACACAACGCATGGGTATTAGATATTAAATTGAAATCAACGGAAGAACAGGCTATTATTGCTTGGAACACTCGAGCAAAAGAAAACGCTCCCCAAGCTACGGCCAATAGCTTAGAGAGCAAACCAGTTATTAATTACAATGACAGTATATCATTTAAAAGGACTGGTGTCAATGGGTAGCTCTAGAAACTGGACAGCTAAAGAATATGAGTATCTTCAGGAAAACTGGGGGAGAATTTCACTCCCTACACTCTGTAAAAAGCTAAATCGCACAGAAAATGCAGTTCTGATTAAAGTTTCACGGCTTGGGCTAGGCGCTTTTCTTGATAATGGCGAATACATAACGCTGAATGTCCTTTTCAAAGCTTTAGGCTGTAAATGTGTAAGTGGCTACATGATGACAAGCTGGGTTGAACAAAGAGGGTTCCCTCTGAAGCATAAAAAAGTTAATAAAAACACTTTTAAAGTTGTTAGCATTTCAGATTTTTGGAAGTGGGCAGAAAACAATAGACATTTCTTTGACTTTACAAAGCTTGAGAAAAACGCACTTGGAAAAGAGCCGTCCTGGGTTGATGAACAACGAAAAATAGACAATGCAAAAAACTATAATTTTCTTCATTCACCATGGACTAAAGCCGAAGACGAACGGCTTATCTTTCTACTAAAAAGGCATAAATACGGATATGCTGAGTTGTCAGAAGACCTCAAGCGTTCGTGTGGAGCGATACAACGCAGAATAAACGATTTAGGCTTAAAAGAAAGACCAGTAAAAGCGGACAACCATATTAAATGGACGAGCGAACAGCTACAAAAGGTTATACAAAACATCATAAACGGGGTGTCTTATGACGCTATGCAAGCTGAAATAGGTAAATCGGCCAAGGCAATTCAAGGCAAAATTTATGTATTGTATGGTACCGAAAGCCCCGATAAGGTTAGGGAAATATTAATTAAACGGGAGGACAAATAAATGGATAATTATAAAAATGAAAACTATTCGTACGGCTGGCACACAATTGAAGTTACTTTGCAGATGGGAGAATATAAAGGAACTTTTACAACGCAATTAGGTGGTAACTGCAAAGGTGGAAGCGTCTTAGAAAACTTTTGTAGTCTAGAAGGTTTTGAAGAGGACGGTGTGCTTGAAAACAAATGCAACCTAACCATTAGCGAAGATGATGACGGAGATTATTGGTTCAGCTGTACGCTTGTTGATGAAAGCGGTGACGAATGCAAGTACGAAGATGAAATTAATTGCTTAAGTAATCTTATTGTTGGGATTAAAATAATCAGCTTTGAGGAGGACAAATAAGTGAAAAATACAGGAATTGTAAGAAGAATGGATGAGTTAGGAAGAATAGTAATTCCTAAGGAAATCAGAAAAACGTATGAAATTGCAGAGGGCGACCCTGTCGAAATATACACGAATGGCAATACTATCGTTCTGCAAAAATTCGAAACTGGTGCAGATGTCAAAGAGCTTGCTGAAAGACTTAAAGCTTCGGTCAATAAAGCTGGTTGCTCAGGTAAAATAAAATCAATTGCAGACCTTTTGTGTGCTGAAATTAATAAGGGGGATAAATAAGTGCCAAATGAAATAATTTCCGCAGAGGAAAAACAAATAACAGCTCCGGCAGAAATTCACCAGGGAAGTTTTATAGAGAGTTTCAGAGAATGCTACAAACTGGCGCAAACTCTTGCAACGTCACAAATTATACCTGAAATATATCAGAATAAGCCTGCTGATTGTGCAATTGCAGTTGATATGGCAAACAGAATGAACGTTTCACCAATGATGGTAATGCAAAACCTTTATGTTGTCAAGGGTAAGCCCTCCTGGAGCGGACAAGCTTGTAAAGCGCTTGTCGAGGGTTGCGGGAAGTTCCGAAATGTAAGGCACCAGTATTTCGGAGATAAAGGCAAGGACACACGAGGTTGCAGGCTGACTGCTGTTTGGGCTGATACTGGTGAAGTCGTTGAAGGCCCTGACGTGACCATTCAAATGGCAAAGGCTGAGGGGTGGTACGGGAAAAACCCTAAGTGGAGCAATATGCCTGAGTTAATGCTTGCATACCGCGCGTCGGCATTCTTTGCTCGTGTTTATTGCCCTGAAATTCTGATGGGCGTACACGTTGAGGGCGAAGCAGAGGACGTGGCAAAGGGTGAAAAAATAGTTAGTGATATTTTGTAGGGAGGAGAATTAAATGGCTGACAAATGCTGTGTAGATAAAGACTATCCTTGCTATCATGATTGCCCTGAATGTAATAACTATCATTCTGAAGTGGAGTGCGACGAATGTGACACAATGATACCACGCTCAGAATACGAAAGGCACGAGGGTAGATGCAAAAAGTGCTATCTTGAAGAGTGCTTTGAAAATAGAGATTTAATTGATGAGTTTTTCTGCGATAATCCTGAAATAAAGGAAGCTTATTTAAACAAAATTTATGAAACGAGGTTTCCAAATGGTTAATAGTGAAAA
>QKFK01000160.1 GCA_003252195.1 Rhodospirillales bacterium | reverse complement strand
AATGTTATTACAGTTTATATGATTGCGGATATTGTGAGCAAATGGACTAGTAGCAACAATGTTAATCTACAAGTACCATATGATAATAATCATTCACATCATTCTAAACATAATTATCATACAAATATAAATCCTGTTAATGGTACTCTAGGTAGTAATGTGCCTTTCATGTATCCATTCTAGGATTCTTAGTTGATGTGACTATGAGCTATCTGATTCGGAATGATATTGTTGTTGTCAACTAAACATAAACTTCCTCCATCAGCTTACGCATGTGTTATTAACTGTTATGAACATGTATTAGCTAGCCCATTAGCTTTGTGAGCCTCTATGGGCTGGAGTTTGGATCGTCTACACCTCTCCTTGACGCAGCTGGGGATTTTACGCTAAGACCAACAAAAAAAAGCACCCTGTGTAGAGTGCTTTTTTTTGTTTATCGTTATAATTTATAAGCCTGATAATATTTCTTTTGAGAAGTCAGTTACATTCTGCAAGCTTTCTCTCTCTTCTTCAAAGCTGTTGTTTAAATCGTCAATTAACGATGTTGCTTCAGCCATTTTTTCTTCAAGAACGTTTGAAATATTTATGATGCTCTCAATTTCTGTTCCAATAGCAGCTTCACTTTGCTTGGTTGCTTCTACAACGGCTACAGACTTGTTTGCAAGTGCTCGCACTTCTTCTGCTACTACTGCAAAGCCTTTACCGTGCTCACCAGCTCTAGCAGCCTCAATGGTGGCGTTTAGAGATAATAGGTTGGTCTGCCCAGAAATATTAACAACTTCGTTTGAGGCGTTAGCAAAATCGCTTAATCTTAGCTTAACGACATCAATACTATTTCTCAACGCTTCTGCTGTTTGTGTAATAGTTTCAATTTGTTTATTTATGCTATTAATGTCATTTTGCTTGTTAAAGCTTTGAGATGCTAGTTCTTCAATTTTTGAGCTAATGTCATTAACCTGTATTTTGAGCTTATCGGCTGATTTTGCTCTTTGATCGCTGATAGTTTCTAGCTCTCCTAATATTTTTTGCGTTTCAATATTTTGCTCCTCAAGCTCTTTATGCTCGATATGGAGTTCCATTTTATTGAAGTAGATGCAGTTTTCTTTAACATTTTTATTGTTATGTATAGCTGTTGCAAATTTTTTGCAATCGCCATAACCACAGGCACCGCAGTTAATTTCTTTTGAAACGCTGTCTTTTTTGTGTAGTGATAAGAATATTTTACTTAACTCATTATCACTTGGAGTTAAATTGCTCTTTAATAAGTGGGATTTATCGCTGTATTTGCGAACAAAATCATTTAAGGTGAGATTTTCATTACACCACTTTTCAAGCTTATAATATTCTTTTTGAAATAGTTTTTTCTCTTCTTGATTTTCTGTAAGAGAAGCTCTTTTCAATTTATTAAGTTTTTCATCAACTTCATCAATAGGTATTGTTTGATCTGCGGCTGTCCCTAGATTACAACCATTTAAGCAATTAAGAATGTCCACTACAGTTGGTAGTTTTTTACCTTGATGCATTCTTTCTTTGTATTCATCTAAATATTCATATGCATGAGGTCCTTCAACCTGTCTTATCCATGGTTCGCTTGTATATATTTCAACATTTTCTCTTAAACCACCTGGTCTTGAATATGTTAAACCAGCACCGCACATTGGGTTGTTATAATCAATCTCTTTATATGAGTTTAGTGAAACATTGTGTTTATCTAGATATTCTTTAATTTTATTATATGTGATGTTATATTGAACGAGCCCAGTATTGTTTTCGTCGTTAATTTCGTCATATTTTGCGATGCATGGTGATAAGAATGCAATTTTATCACTGACATTCATATATTTTCTCATGTAAACCGCTGTGCACATCATTGGGCTATGTATAGGTGATAGCTTTGCAATTAAATCTGGTTGGTATCTTTCAACATAATTTACAATTGCAGGGCAAGGTTGAGCAATAACTGAATCTACCTTAAATTGTTTTAATGCTTCTAAATACGCCCATGTTGTTATATCTGCACCAAATGAAACATCATAGAATATATTAACACCGCTTGATTTTAAGAAGCCGAATAGCTTTTTATAATTATCAAAGTTAACGCGTAAAGCAGGAGCTCCAATTACAGAGATATTTTCTCCTTTTGCTAAGTCTTCAAAAAACCTTTCTGTGTCATCAACATAATATCTTGCGCTATGATCACATGCTTTAATACAACTACCGCATTTAATGCATTTGTCATCATCAATCTTAACTTTGTTTTCGCCGTTCTCAATATATGCAATGTTTGCCTCCTGCACGGGACAAGCACTAATACATTGGTTACAACCTACACATTTGTCTACATCTACGTTTATTAATTCGATCATTCATTATCCCCAACTGAATTAGATTTTCTAATCTGTGTAATATCTATCTGATAATACATGAAAAAATAGTGTATTATATTTGATGATATGTAGGCAAGAAGTTTATATTCATAATCTGTAAAATTAGATGCGATTTTATATATTTAGATATTTAATGCGTTAAATTCTCTAATTTATGGTTATGATAAAATATCAAAATATATTGTGTAAGTGTTGATAAAATGCAAAAAAAGACTGCAATTGTGAGCAGTCTTTTTTGTTGTTTTGCAACTATGCCTATTTTTTTCTTAAAGTAGGGAAGGCTATAACATCACGGATAGATGCTGAATTAGTTAATAGCATTGCAAGTCTGTCTACACCAAGTCCAAGTCCACCTGTTGGAGGGAATGCGTGTTCTAATGAACGCAAGAAATCCTCATCCATCATTTGTGCTTCGTCATCGCCAGCTTCACGAGCTGCAACTTGATCTTCAAAACGCTTGCGTTGGTCGATTGGGTTAGATAGCTCACTATAAATTGGGCCAATTTCCCAACCATTTACATATAAATCAGCTCTTTCTACCAATCTTGGATTGTTTCTATGGATTTTAACTAATGGAGAAACTTCTTTAGGGAAATCAATTACAAAAGTTGGCTGGATAAGTGTATGTTCAGCTCTTTCTTCAAACACAACTTCTACAACCTTACCCCATGTTTCATTCTTTTCAAAAGTAAGCCCTAATGATGCACCCGCTTTGCGAGCTTCTTCATCTGTATCAATGCTCATAAAGTCAACTCCAGTAACTTCTTTAATCAAATCGCATACAGTGATTTTTTTAAATGGTGCGGTGAAATCAATTTCATGCTCACCAAAAGTAACTTTAGCAGAACCAGTAATGTCAACAGCAAGCTTGTTTATCATTTCTGCTTCCATATCCATTGTATCATTATAATCAGCATAAGCCATATAAGCTTCTAATGCCGTAAATTCTGGGTTATGGCGAATAGAAATACCTTCGTTACGGAAGTTTCTGCCAATTTCAAAAACTTTTTCAAAGCCACCAACAACAAGTCTCTTTAGGTAAAGCTCTGGAGCGATACGTAAGAATAAATCCATGTCTAAGGTATTGTGATGAGTAACAAATGGCCTTGCGCTAGCTCCGCCCATAATTGGCTGAAGGATAGGTGTCTCAACTTCTAAGAAACCTTTATCTTCTAAAAAGTGACGAATGCCAGAGACTACTTTAGAGCGAGCTCTGATAACATCACGACTTTCATCGTTTATGATAAAGTCTATATAACGTTGACGGTATCTTGCTTCTACATCAGTCAATCCATGGAATTTTTCTGGAAGAGGGCGCAAAGCCTTAGAAAGAATTGTTAATTCTTTTGCCGCAATACTAAGTTCTCCACGAGGTGTTCTACGAACAAGACCTTTAACACCAATGATATCACCGATGTCAAACTGTTTTAACAAAGTTATTTGAGCTTCGTCAATATTTGCCTTGTGGCTAAAAATCTGGATTTTTCCGCTATCATCTAACAAGTCAATGAACATACCGCTATTACGGTTTGCCATAATACGACCTGCAACACATACATTATCCTCAGTGTCTGTTCCATCAGGTAAATCTTTATACTTTTCTTGTAACTTTCCTGCTTTAGCATCTGGCTTGTATGAATGAGGGTATGCTTCAATACCGCTATTCATAATATTTTCTAATTTTACCAATCGAGATTCAACATGCTCGTTGCTGTCTGGAAGAGTTACCATTTTATATTACCTTCTTGTTACTGTTTATACTAAAACAGGATTCAAAAGTAATATGAAGCAAATATCAAGATTTTTTTGCAAAAAAAACAAAATATATATGATATTTTTTTATATTTATGCTGATTTACGATTAATAGCTCGAATTATGCCTTCTACGCCTTCGTCAAACTCTGTTTGCTCATGCTTAATCATATCATTTATGGCCGCTTCAACATCTTCAATTAAGTTGCCATTAGCATCAAACTCTTGATAATTATCACCTGCATCAACAATTTCGCTCAATTCTTCATTGGTAAACGGAACAGCTCCAAGGATTTTAGTTATTGGGCTGTCTAAAACACCAATCATGCCTGCCATACGTGCT